>CAYGPP010000014.1:0-48747 GCA_964351885.1 uncultured Marinoscillum sp. | reverse complement strand
GTACCCAACGTACAAATGGGACATTTCTGATGGAGAGGTAGACGAAAAAGCTTTTGAAGGTTTAGATCACATTGTGCACCTGGCCGGAGCTGGAGTGGCTGACAAAAGATGGACGAATGCTCGCAAGAAAGAGATTCTTGATAGTAGAGTTAACGCCATTGGGCTATTGCATGATTACGCGTTGCGATTAAAAACCAAGCTCAAATCATTTATCTCGGCGAGTGCAATAGGCTTGTACGGAGCAGATACGGGTGATATGTGGCTGACTGAGGAATCCGGCGAAGGGAGGGACTTTCTTGCTGATGTGGTGAAACAGTGGGAGGCAGAGGCTGACCTGTTTGAGTCAATTACTAACGTGTCAAAGGTCAGAATAGGCGTTGTGCTCAGTGAAAAGGGAGGGGCACTTCCGCAGATCATGAAGCCAATACAATTGTATGCCGGAGCAGCTTTGGGTACTGGGAATCAATATATGAGTTGGATTCATATCGACGACCTCTGCGAGTTATTCAGGTATGTAATAGAAAATAAAGTTGAGGGAAGTGTTAACGCTACAGCACCAAACCCCGTTACCAATGAGGCGCTGACCAAATCTATCGCTCAGGTTATCAAAAAGCCTTTGATTTTACCGAATGTCCCTTCGTTTGTCATGAAATTAATGCTCGGGGAAATGTCCCAAATTGTCTTAGGCGGCAACAGAGTATCGTCCGAACGAATCGTAGAGAAGGGATTTCAGTTTAGATTTACGGATGTAGATTCAGCATTGGAGGATTTGCTAGAAGCGTAATTAATTTACCAACAACATTATCACAGAAACACCCCAATTATGACAGATAAGGAAGTGAAGAAAGACGAAGAGAAAATATTAGAAGCGTTTAAGGATCGGGACTGGAACGAGATCAAGAGTTCAGATTCTTGGGCCATATTCAAGATCATGTCTGAGATGGTTGAGGGTTTTGAAAAACTGGCCAAGATTGGCCCATGCGTCTCAATATTCGGATCTGCCCGGACTAAGAAAGATGACAAGTATTACAAAATGGCCGAAGCACTTGCTGCTAGGCTTGTTCGACATGGATATGGTGTGATTACCGGAGGAGGCCCCGGTATCATGGAAGCTGGTAATAAAGGAGCACACGACCAAGGAGGGAAATCGGTAGGGTTAAATATAGAATTACCTTTTGAGCAGTTTGACAATATCTATATCGACAGAGACAAGCTCATCAATTTTGATTATTTCTTTGTCAGAAAAGTCATGTTCGTTAAGTACTCCCAAGGATTCGTAGTGATGCCTGGTGGATTCGGTACACTAGATGAATTGTTCGAGGCGATTACACTCATTCAAACAAAAAAAATCGGGAGGTTCCCAATTGTCCTTGTAGGAAGAGATTATTGGGGAGGACTGATTGATTGGATCAAGAAGACATTGCTCAGTGAGGCGAATAATATCAATGAAGAAGATCTTGATTTGATTAATCTTGTGGACACTGTAGAGGAGGCTGTATCTGTTATCGATGAATTCTACAACAAGTACTTATTAAGCCCGAACTTCTAATAATTAAATGATTCAATGAGTACTGCGGAGATAGCAATAGATCAGGAAGAAGAGCAAGTAATTAGTGAAAACCAATTCATCGAAATTTACGGTGCGAGAGAGCACAATCTGAAAGACATAAGCCTAAATATTCCACGAAATCAATTGGTGGTTATCACGGGTATTAGTGGAAGTGGAAAATCTTCTTTGGCGTTTGATACCATTTATGCGGAGGGTCAGAGAAGATACATGGAAAGCTTCTCGGCGTACGCCCGATCATTCATTGGTAATATGGAGCGACCTGACGTTGACAAGATCAATGGCCTAAGTCCAGTTATCTCGATTGAACAAAAAACTACTTCGCGTAACCCGCGCTCTACGGTCGGCACAGTCACAGAGGTCTATGATTTTATGAGACTCTTGTTTGCTAGGGCAGGGGAGGCTTATTCCTACGTCACTGGTAAGAAGATGGTTCGTCAAACAGAGGATCAGATTGTAGATCACATCCTGAAGAATTATGATCAGCAGAAGCTAATTCTTCTTGCTCCCGTGGTGAAAGGAAGAAAGGGTCACTACCGTGAATTGTTTGTCCAGATTCGGAAAATGGGCTTCACCAAAGTTCGAGTCGATGGAGAGATTCAGGAGCTAGTTGCTAAGATGCAGGTGGATCGCTACAAGACACATGATATTGAAATCGTGGTGGATAGAATCTTGGTTAGGGCTAAAGATGAAAAACGCATCAGACAATCCGTTCAAGCTGCGTTCAAGCATGCCAACGGCATTCTGATGGTGAGCGATGAGGAGGGAAATGTGTCTCACTTCTCTAAGTATTTGATGGATCCAGAGTCAGGCATTTCTTATGACGAACCTGCTCCGAATACGTTCTCTTTCAATTCCCCCTATGGGGCCTGTCCAAGTTGCAATGGGTTAGGTCAGATTCAGGAAATATCTGAAGACTCGGTGATTCCAAATAGGGAACTTTCTATTAGTAGAGGAGGATTAGCCCCACTGGGTGAATACAGAGATATTTGGATTTTCAAGAAAGTAGAGGCTATACTCAAACGAAATAAAGTCAATCTATCTACCCCGATCAAAGACATTCCGGCTGAGACCTTAAAAGTTCTACTGTACGGAGATAGTGTCCCCGTGGCAGTGAGTTCCGTCAAATACCCTGGCACAGATTGGAATACAAAGTTTGAAGGAATTATCCAGTTTCTCGAAAAGCAAAAAGATACTGGAAGCGAGAAGATTCGTCAGTGGGTGGATGATTTTACAGATATAAGGACTTGCCCAGAATGTGACGGCTATCGTCTCAAAAAGGAGTCGCTTCATTTCAAATTGAATGATCAACATATAGGTCATTTGGCGGAGATGAATATCAACAAACTTGCTGAATGGTTTTCAGATATTGAAATCAAACTTGATGATCGACAGAACGTAATTGCTGCTGAGATACTTAAAGAACTTCGAAAAAGAATCGGTTTTTTACTTAATGTAGGTCTCGACTATTTGAGCCTCAATAGATCATTGAGGACACTCTCTGGTGGAGAAGCACAGCGAATAAGATTGGCCACTCAGATCGGTACTCAGTTGGTGAACGTACTTTATATTTTGGATGAGCCAAGTATTGGGTTACACCAGCGAGACAATGTAAAGCTCATCCAAGCTTTGAAGGATTTGAGAGACTTGGGTAATACGGTCATTGTGGTTGAGCATGATAAAGACATGATGTTAGCCTCAGACTTTATAGTGGATATTGGTCCTGGAGCGGGAAGGCACGGTGGGCATATCATGGCAGCACAGATCCCAAAAGATTTCTTGAAAAATAACAGTTTGACAGCTGATTATCTAGCGGGAAAAGAGGAGATAGTTATACCAGCAGAAAGAAGAAAAGGAACTGGAGAATTTTTAGAGCTCAAGGGTGCAACTGGTCACAACTTAAAAAATGTAGATATCAAGTTGCCTCTTGGCACAATGATTTGTATTACGGGAGTTTCTGGCAGTGGCAAGTCGTCGCTGATACATGAGACGCTCTACCCAATTTTGCGAAAGCATTTCTACAAGTCTAGAGCTGAGCCTTTGGCCAATAAAGGAATTTCAGGATTGGAGCATTTGGATAAAGTGATAGAGGTAGATCAGTCACCTATCGGAAGAACCCCAAGATCAAACCCTGCGACTTATACAGGAGTATTTACAGATATCCGATCACTATTTTCCGAATTACCAGAGTCAAAAATTCGGGGATACAAACCTGGACGATTCTCTTTCAATGTTAAGAGCGGAAGATGCGAAACGTGTCAAGGCGGAGGCATGCGAGTCATTGAAATGGACTTCTTGCCAGACGTTCATGTCCCTTGCGAAACCTGCAAAGGCAAACGATACAATAGAGAGACTTTGGAGGTTCGGTTCAAAGGGAAATCAATCTCCGACATCTTGGATATGACCGTGGAGCAAGCTGTGGATTTCTTTGAACATCAGCCGAAAATATTGAAGAAGATCGAAACGTTGAAAGAAGTAGGATTGGGTTACGTTTCACTAGGGCAACACGCCACCACGCTCTCTGGTGGAGAGGCTCAGCGAGTAAAATTGGCTTCTGAACTATCCAAAAGAGATACTGGTAAGACCTTCTATATCTTAGATGAGCCAACAACTGGGTTGCATTTCCAAGATATTCGCCATCTTCTGGAAGTATTGCAGAAGCTTGTTAATAAAGGAAACTCCGTCTTAATCATAGAGCATAATATGGATGTGATTAAAGTAGCGGATTATTTGGTAGACCTTGGGCCTGAAGGAGGAGAAAAGGGAGGTCAAATCGTCGGTCAGGGAACACCTGAATACCTAGCTAAAGTGAAAGAGAGCCATACGGGAAAATTTTTGTTGGAGGAATTGAAGTAGGCCACTTGTCAAAAATTTTGCGATGATTGATTTCATAAGACTATTTTTATTTGCGCGAATGACCTGTATTGAGCTATGAATAAACGTAGGATATATTGGATTTGCCAAATTGGCGGATGGTCTCTTTATGGCTTGATCCAGTTATTTCTATACTCCACTGCCAAGCAACTCAATACTACAGATATTCTTGGGGAAATACTTCAGGTAGTATTTTATGTCTTCTCCACGCATGGGCTGAGATATGTTGTCATCAAGGGAGGCTGGTTAAGCTTTAGTTGGTGGAGATTGATTCCTAGATTATTGATTGGCATATTGGTCTTGAGCCTCCTGAATTATAGTTTTTTATTGAGTTTTTCGTTTTTTATTGATGAACTGACGGGGCGCGACTTCCTTCCATTCACGGTTATACTCAATGTGTTTGGGCCAATGATTATTTACTTTCTTTGGACATTATTTTACTTCACTTTTCATTACTTCGAGAGTTATAATATTGGGCTTAAGTATGAAGCTGCTGCCAATGAAATCGAACTTAGAAACCTACGATCACAGCTTAATCCGCATTTCATTTTCAACGCATTGAATAGCATTAGGGCCTTAGTGGACGAAGACCCTTCAAAGTCAAAAAACGCTATTACCCAGCTTTCGAATATTCTGAGAAATTCATTGACCATAGATAGGCAACGCTTGGTTACATTTCGAGATGAGCTAGAGACCGTCAAAGATTATCTCGCACTGGAAACCATAAGGTATGAAGAGCGTTTAAAAACTGAGTTTGATATAAGTGAAGAGACTTTGGATTTTTTGATCCCTCCACTAATGGTTCAGACACTTGTAGAAAACGGAATTAAACATGGAATTGCTACACTTAGGAGAGGTGGGAGTATTGAGATCATTGCAGCATTGCTAGAGACCAAATTATACATCCGAATCAGGAATACAGGACAATATTTACCCGCTCAGGATAATGAATCTTCCGGCTTTGGACTGAGTAATACAAGGAAGCGATTAGAACTTATCTATGGAGATCAAGCATCTTTCAAAATCTCTAATGATTCGAAGAAAACGGTACTTACGGAAATCATTTTACCAAGATCACTATGAAAACACTCATAATAGACGATGAACGATTAGCTCGGAAAGAATTGATGAGCTTACTGGAGCCACATAAAAAAATTGAGATAATAGGAGAGGCCATTGATGCAGATGACGCGTTCGAAAAAATAAATCAGCTGCAGCCAGACTTGATTTTCCTTGATATACAGATGCCAGGAAAATCGGGGTTTGAGCTGTTGGAAATGCTAGAAACTGTCCCAAAGGTAGTTTTCACCACGGCATACGATGAATTTGCTCTGAAAGCCTTTGAGGTAAATGCACTGGATTACCTGCTGAAGCCCATCCAAGCAGAGAGATTAGATGAAGCCATTTCTAAGTTGGCGGAGGTTGAGATTGCTGAAACAAATACTTCAACTAAGAAAAGTCTGACGAAAGATGATCAGGTTTTTGTAAAGGACGGGGATAAGTGCTGGTTTGTCAAACTTGAGGATGTAAGATTATTTGAGTCCGACGGGAATTACATCAAAGTTTATTTTGAGGGCAACAAGCCTATGATTCACAAATCTCTCAATGCACTAGATGAGCGATTGGATGACCGCACTTTTTTCAGAGCAAGCCGTAAGCATATCATCAATTTGGGCTGGGTTGAGAAGATCGATACTTGGTTTAACGGTGGCTTATTGGTGCAACTTAAAGGGGGGGGTAAAATAGAAGTAAGCCGTAGGCAGGCTGCCAGATTCAAAGAAAAAATGAGTCTTTAGTCCTGAATAATCTTGAGCATTTCGTGCTCTAAACCCCAATCTTTGGCGAGGTTGATCATGGCTGTAGTTTCCATTTCAGTCACATAACCTTTCTGATGGTTTTCTTCCCATACTTCTTTGAGTTGTGAGAGCTTGACTTCATCACTATAGCCAGTCATATTTTTATTAAAAAACTCTTTGCACCTCTCAAAAGCAGATAAGTAATCTTCTGAAATAAACTCATTCGCCCAATTCAATTCTTCTTCCGCTTCGAGTTTTGCTGACGCGTGCTCCAAGATCAATTTTTCATCTTCATCCAGCCCATGGTAATGGAGGATAAGCGACTTGAGAAGCATTGAGCATTTTTTGAGATCCTTGTCCATATTTTTCAATTCATAAAAGTAGTATATAAACTCTAATTGGGAAGAGAGGATAAAAGTATCACGCTTCTGCAATTTCCTCATAGCCTTTAGGCAATCCTAATCTTCATAGAATAGTCGCCAAGTGATTTCGTCTGCGATCATGAATCCCTCTGAGGTTAAAGCAATTTTATCTTCATTAATTGAGAGAAGTTTTTGACGAGCAAATTCTCCTAACTCCTGAGCTTTTTCGGCAATTAAGTCACGATTAAATCTCGCTTTTAATGCACTGTTTGAAACACCCTTCTTAGTTCTCAGGTGAGTGAAAAGATACTCGTTGATTTGATTCGTTGGGCTAAGTCTTTCTACAGTTAATACCAATTCGTTTTTATTCAATCCTGCCAGGTATTTGGCATTATTACTTACATTAAAAGCGCGATTTGCCCCATCATAGGAGTGTGCTCCCGGCCCCACTCCCAAGTATTTGCGATCGTCCCAATACCCAGCATTATGTCTGGATTCATAGCCGGGCTTGGCAAAATTGGATATTTCATAGTGCTCATAACCATGCTTGCTCAACGTATCCACTGCAAATCGATATTGCTCGGCGGCAGTCTCCTCTGTTATTTGCTTGAGTCTCCCTTTTTTCTCCCAATTCCCAAACACTGTTTTTTCCTCTATGGTCAGACCATAAAGGGAAATGTGCTTTGGATGGTAAGTAAGGAGTCTGTGGAGATCAGATTTCCAATAAGTCATATCATCTGGCGGTAGTGCATAGATCAGATCTGCAGAGAAGTTGTCAAATCCAGTGGATATAGCCAATTCCAAACATTTGTGAGCTTCAGCACTTGAATGTGCTCTATTGATAAATTTCAATCTGGAATCATCAAAAGTTTGAATACCTATACTCAAGCGATTGATCCCAGTGGCTTTAAACTCTTTCAGTTTGTCTTGCGACAAATCATCCGGATTAGCTTCTAAAGTAATCTCTACTTGATCAGCCATTTCAAACGAATTCTCAATTTGGTTCAATAAAGTCCTTAACTCTTGCTCCGATAAGAGGGAGGGAGTACCACCACCGAAATAGATGGATTCAATGCTTTCTCCATTCAGTTCATGCTTTCGCAAACGGAGTTCATTAGAAATAGCGAGGACCATTTCTGCTTTGGCAGTTAAGTTGGTAGAGAAATGAAAATCACAATAGTGACATGCTTGCTTACAAAATGGTATATGTAGATAGATTCCTGCCACTGACTTTCAATTATCTTGCGAAGATATGCTAAGTGCTTCCTCTCTGGTATGTTTCGATTACTAAGTCTCTTTATTTTCTTTTTCTTGCTTTGGCATGATATCTATTCCCAAGAAGATCAAGTGACTGACCCTTTACTTCAGCCCAAAGAGCAGTTGATTGACCTGTGGAACCAAGGCTATATTTTTAGCACCCTCGATTCTCTTGATAGTCTAGGAGATGGCTTTTACAAAGGACAAAAGTACAGGGGACATTTGGCTGGTCTCTTTGTCGTCAATCAAGTAGATGGAAATAAGCGATTGGCCAATACAAACTTTATGAATTCAATAAATGCGGAGTTGGAGAGCCATTTAGATCAATATGCAAACAATGGATTTCCTTTTGTGCGGTTGACTTGGGATTCAATTAGGATAAGGAAGGAAGAATATCTTGGTTACTTAACGTTGAACCCTGGCCCAGAGATTAGATATGATTCATTGATTGTTTTAGGTTCTCCATCTGTTAGTTCTGGTTTTATGGCAAAGGTCGTGAGAGCAGAAAAGGGAGATTCATATAGCGAGGATGATTTTAGAAGAATTCCTGATCGCCTTATGAGCTTAGACTATTTGAGCTTAACCAACCGTCCGGATGTAACTTTTGAAGGAGGAAAAGCCGTGGTTTATTTACCGCTAAAGCAAACAGAGAGCAATACTTTTGAAGGTGTCTTAGGGGTATTTCCTGGACAATCCCCTAAGAACCAATTAGCAATTACTGGCTATATCAACCTTGATTTGGTCAACTTATTCAGAACTGGTAAATCATTACGTTTCGAATGGAATAGGTTTTCTAACGAATCCCAATCCGTAGATCTTGATTTCAAGTACCCGTTCATTTTCGGATCAAGACTATTTTTGCAGGGAAAATTTAACCTCTTGAAGCAGGACACCACTTTCCTTAATCAATCTTGGGAATTTACTTCCGGTACGCCATTGACTGGATATTCAGAATTCCATTTTGGGATTTCTTCTTCAAGTGGATCGCTCATAAGCCCAACTGTTGAAAATATTAATAATGGGATATCCGACTATGAGCTAAGACAGTATTTTGTCGGTGTTGAAGACATAAGGTATGGAAAATCGGTTGGTTGGGAAAAACAATTCCGTTACCGCCTGCAGGTAGGCATAGGAGACAAGGAGATAAATAAAAACCCAAATTTAGATTTGTCAAGCTACGATTCTCTCAATCTAGAAACGCAAATCTTTAGATTGAAAGCAGAGGTAGAATACCAATTGGTATTTGGCAAAGCAAAAGCGCTATACCACGAAGTACGTGGTTTTGTTTACGCCAATGACCAAGTCCTTCAAAACGAATTAGAGCGACTTGGTGGTCTTAAATCTATTCGTGGTTTCAACGAAAATTTCTTTTATTCTCAACATTATGTTTTGAATCGGATCGAGATGAGACAATATTTTGATCGCAACACTTATGTATCGGCGTTTGGAGACCAACTATTTGATTACCACGAAGACCGCTTAGACTTTGCTCAAGGATATGGTTTTGGAATTTCCTTAGAAACTACTAATGGCTTGTTTAGTTTTGCAGCGGCATTAGGGATATCTAGAACCATTGTTTTTGACCCCTCTAATATTAAAATTCACTTAGGATATATCTCAGTTTTTTAATGAAGCAGCTTACCTACTTGCTTTTATTACTTCTCACCTGTAGCAGTTTCGCTCAATCTGATACGATTGTCGTTCGAGATTTGAAACTAGACTGGAAAACTGTTGATTCTGAAGGGAAACTAGATAATAAAGATTTGGAATCCAGCGAAATCATTTTATTTCAAATCCCAGAGGGCACTGGTCAGTTTCTTAGAATATCTTCTCCTTCTTCCGTAGATTTTTGGATCAATGATCAGTTAGTCTTTCATGATTTTAGTGGGACTAAGGTATTTTTCCTGAGTCAATTACGAGAAAAATACGGGAACCTTCAGCGACTGTCAATTTATCAGAAAAACGGCATTGCGGAAGTCAAATCTGAGTTGATCGAAGTGACTAATCAAAGTGTTCTTTGGAACCCAAATCCAAGATCATTCTCTAAGATTGATCAGGTTTTTTTAATCCAACTGCTTTCAACGTTATTATTAGCAGCGGTGTTTTACAGAGTTGATCCAGAAATATTTTATGGATATAAGAGTCTACTAAGATTAAGAAAAAGCGGTCTGGACAACACTTCCGAATTGTATACCCTTACAAGTGTTCTTAAAATGATTTTTCTTTCTGTATTGATCGCTATTTCCATGTCTTATTTTGGGTTACAAATAATAGGTTTAGAAATTGTCACCATTACAGAAGGGATGTTCTCATGGGTAGGTAATTTCTTTTTTATTTTTTTCCTGCTTTCAATCAAACAATTCTATGCTGTTCTATTGAGTAGAGTTTATGGATTTAGACGCGCTGCTATTTTGCATCTGAATGGTTATTCTAACCTCATGATTATTGCATTTCTAATATGTGTTGCACTTCTTATATTAGATTTTTCTAATCCTAATTCAGGGGATTCAGCATTTAAGAAATTAGCTGTCCTCACTATAGGATCAGCGATCCTCCTCCTACAACTTTGGACTTTCCTCAAATTGGATAATCAGTATTCCGAGAAAAAACTAATGATATTTACCTACCTTTGCACCACGGAAATGGCACCTGGATTTTTAGTCCTGTATTGGCTAGATAAAATAGGCTGACCTAAAACTAATTGTATTAATTGGTATGAGTGAAGAATTGGTAATTACTGATAAAGAGCGATTAAATGGTGTTTCCTCAATCCTTGTTTCCCAGCCAGAACCAAGTGATGAGAATTCTCCATACCACAAGCTTGCGAGTAAATATAATCTCAAAATTGATTTCAGACAGTTTATAGAAATAGACCCTGTTGATGCTAAAGAGTTTCGCCAGCAAAAGGTGAATATTTTGGATCATACAGCTGTGATTTTTACGAGCAGAAATGCCGTGGATCATTTTTTTCGCTTAGCTGCAGAAAATAAGGTAGAAATTCCGTCAGATATGAAATACTTCTGTATTTCAGAGCAGACTGCTAATTACCTACAGAAATACATTGTAATAAGAAAGCGTAAGATTTTTACCGGGGAAAGAACTGCCTTGGACTTATTGGAAGTAATCAAAAAGCATAAAAAGGAGAAATTCATTTTCCCCTGCTCAGATATAAGAAAAGAAGACATTCCCGATTTCTTAGAAGAGAATGGATTTACTTATTCAGAAGTAATTATTTATCGAACTGTAGCAAGTGATTTATCTGATCTTTCGGAGATTTTTTATGATGTCATAGCTTTTTTTAGCCCCTCAGGGATCAAGTCTCTTTTTGACAATTTTCCAGACTTTAAGCAGAATAAGACGAGGATTGCGGCTTTTGGCCCGACAACAGCTAAAGCAGTTAAAGACGCTGGTCTGATCCTTGACATTCAGGCTCCTTTGCCGAATGCTCCTTCGATGATTGGCGCTTTGGAGTTTTATATTAAAAAAGCCAATAATATTTAAAGATTATTAATGGTTAAGGGTATTTTTGGTGAAGGCGTTATTACAGAAGCCTAATATGAAAAGACTCTTAACTATTATATTCTGTATTTTTCTTATCAATGTCTGTCTAGCTCAGAATAGTTTCTTCTTCGGTCATTATATGTTCAATCCGACGAACCTAAATCCAGCTTGGTCAGGAAAAGAAGCTTCGGGTTACGTTGCATTTCAGCACAGGAGTCAATGGGCCGGTTATACTACAAGTTTTGATGGTTCCGGTGGAGCACCTAATACCCAAATGATTACTGTTGGTGTGCCAGTTCGTAATTTCCCCATTTCTTCCGTTGGATTAAATGTTGTTAACGATAATCTAGGAGCTCAATCAAATTTTCATGCTCAGATACCATTGACCTTTACAAAGAAACTATCGAACGGAGCATTGCACTTAGGAATAGCACCTGGTGTGTTTTCACAGACTCAAAATTTCAACGTTTTGAGGCCAAATGAACCTGACCCACTAATCCAAGGAGGAAGGGAGACACAAACCAAAGTGAACTTGTCTTCAGGTTTGATTTTTAATTCCAACAACAATTGGTATATAGGCCTGGGAGTTATAAACATGTTAGAACCAGGATTTGATTTTGGAAGTGCAATCCAGAACACGCAGGAAATTTCTTATTCACTCGTTGGGGGATATAATATCCAGCTTTCTGACATTATAGAGTTGAGCCCTACAGTATTGGTCAGAACTAATACAGTGAGTACTACATTTGATTTAGGAGGTATTCTTACCCTCAATAATAAAATGTGGGCAGGACTTTCTTACAGAAAGAGTGAATCTGCTATTGTTTATTTGGGCTATAAGTTATTATCGGATAATAGGTTGAAGGTAGGGTACTCTTTTGATTACGTTATTCAAAACAGAGAAGCAAAAGCCGGCACTTCGCATGAATTATACTTACGTTATGATCTGCCGGATTTAGTGTTTGGAGGGAGGAAAAAAGTGGTCACACCGAGGTTCTCGTTTTAGATTAGTGCAGTTTTATCTAATAATAGGTATAATTTGACGTTAAAATTTGCGTTGGTCTGAGATAAGGTTATATATTTAGGTTGTGTTAGTGACAATATGTTTTGTTAAAGTTTGTTTATTTTACATACTTGCAGGTTCAAATTAGGTGTTATGATTAAAATAGGTGTTTTTAAGTTTTCTACTTTGGCGCTCCTGTCATTAGGAATTTTAGTGCAAAGTTGTGGGCTATTTGGTGGAGGTTCTTCAGATAACGGGGAGCTCATAGGTGTTCTTGATCGTCAAGGTTGGGAAATGACTAGACCATATGGTATGGTGGCTGTTCCGGCTGGAACTTTCCACATGGGTCAGGCAGACGAAGATGTTGCCGCGACTCAGATAAATTTCAATAAGCAGGTAACTATCGGGGCTTTCTTCCTTGATGATACAGAAGTTACCAATAATGAATACCGACAATTTACTCAGGCAATTACTGAGGGTGCAGAGTTCGATTTACCAGCGGGTTACTCTCTTGCAGATTTAATGCCTGATACGACGGTTTGGTCTACCGACTTCACACACCATATGGGAGACCCTATGGTAGAGTATTATTGGTCTCATCCAGCATTCGATGATTATCCTGTTGTCGGAGTTGATTGGAACGCAGCGCAGTATTTTTGCAAATGGAGAACACAATATCTGAATGAGTTTCGTCAGAGTGTAGGAATGCCAGTAATGCCGGGTTTCAGACTTCCTTCAGAAGCAGAATGGGAATATGCAGCAAGGGGAGGAAGAGATATGGCTAAATACCCCTGGGGTAATCCATACGTAAGGAATCAGAAAGGATGTCTACTGGCTAACTTTAAGCCTGGAAGAGGAAATTATTTTGATGATGGATTTGCTTATGCATCTCCTGTGAGTACATATTTTTCCAACGATTATGGCTTATTTGATATGGCTGGTAACGTGGCGGAGTGGTGTGAAGATGCATACATGCCTTCTGCAATGCCATTAGTTTGGGATTTGAACCCAACATACTACGATGAAAGAATTGATCATAAGATAATAAGAGGAGGATCATGGAAGGATATTGCATATTACCTTGAAACAGGAACAAGATCTTTTGAGCATAAAGATACTGCTCGATCTTCTGTTGGATTTAGATGTGCAATGACCTATCTAGGGCGGTCATCAGGATACGAATTTTAATTTATAGACAAGAATACTAACCTAAAAATATTAGAACATGAGCAAAAAAGGCGGATTTCAGGAGCTTCTCTTTAAAACAATAATGCCGAAGATTTATGGTATTGGAGCGGCCGTAGTTATTGTAGGTGCAATGTTTAAGATTCTTCACCTTCCCGGTGCTAGTGCAATGCTTACCATTGGACTAAGTGTGGAGGCGATGATATTTTTTCTAAGTGCATTCGAACCAATGCATAAGGATCCAGACTGGGCTAAGGTGTATCCAGAGCTTTCTGATGATTTCGATGGTCCTCCTGCATTACCTAGAAGTGCTTCTGCTGGTAATAATAAAAGTACTGGAGTAGCTGCGGGAATGGACAAAATGTTGGCTGATGCCAAAGTAGGTCCAGAATTGATTAAGAGTTTAGGTGATGGCATGAAAGGTCTGGCTGATTCTGCTAGTAAAATGGCACAACTTGGAGATGCTGCTGTAGCAACTAATGACTATGCTAAGAATGTAAAAACGGCCTCAAGTTCATTGGTAGAGATGAATAAATCTTATGCTGTGTCTATTCAAGCAATGTCATCAATGGCAGAGGCTTCCAAAGACACCAAGGAGTATCACAGTCAGGTTCAGAATGTTACCAAAAGTTTGGGAGCGCTGAATGCTGTCTATGAAATGGAGCTGAAAGACGCACAAGGTCATGTGAAATCAATGAATAAGTTTTACTCTAATCTCACGGGAGCCTTGGAAAGTATGGGCGAAGCAGGTAAAGAAACATCTGCATTTCAGGCTCAACTTAATACACTCACTACAAATATCACATCACTTAATAAAGTGTATGGCAATATGTTGAGTGCTATGAAGCAAGGTTAATTTTCCAACTAAACGTTAAAAGAGAAAAATTATGTCAGGAGGAAAAGAAACGGGGCGGCAAAAAATGATTGGTATGATGTATTTAGTGCTAACAGCTCTGTTGGCAATGAATGTGTCGGTTACGATTATTGATAAGTTTGTATTCCTAGATGATTCTTTGGTTAGGGCAAATGGGGAGTCAGAAGATAGAAATAGTCAAATTGTCAAGGGTATTGTCAAAACTGTAGATGAATCTGGAAATAGGCCTGAAGATGTCCGGGTAGTGGAATTGGCTCAAGAAATCAGGACGGAGACCGCAAGGGTTCTTAAGGATCTAACTGAAACAAAAGTTTCGCTAATTGAAGAAACAGGTAACTATGAAGAAGGGAAAACTCCTGAATACCCGGGAGACGCGAAGTACCTACTTGGGAAAACAGATTATCACACTGTAGGTCACTATATGATGCCTGTACAAGAAGGAGGACTGGGGTATGGGTCTGCGCTTAAGGAGCTTTTGAATAATTATCCTGATTTTATTAAGGAGAAACTATCTGGAATTGGAGCAAGTGAATCTGACATAGAGGCATTTAAATCTATTGCCGTTGATGCTGATGAAGATCCTGTCTACAAGGAGGATCCGAATCAAAAAGGAAAATTATTTGCAAATCTTGCTTTTAATGATTCACCTACTCCTGCAGGAATTGCAACAATTAGTGAATTTCAATCTAGAATTATTGGCTATGAAACAAGGGCTTTAGATTTCCTTTCTAAGAAAGTTGGCGCGGGAGATTTGAAATTTGATCAAATCGTTCCAATGGTAAAACCTGAGTCTCGTTATGTAGCCGCTGGTACGAAATACATTGCCAAAATGTTCATTGCGGCATCTTCTTCGGGGGTCACACCAACTATGACTTATGATGGTAAGGATATTCCGGTTGATGCGAGCGGTCAAGGTCTGGTTGAGTTCACGGCTAATGCCTCCACTTTTGACAAAGATGGATTGTCAAAGAAGACATATGAGGCTGCAATCACAGTGACTATGCCTGGAGGGAATGACACCACATTCACTGATCAAATTGATTACTTCGTAGTAAAACCTACGATACAAATTCAATCTACTTCAGTTAATGCACTTTACTTGAAATGTGGCAACAGTTTGGATGTACAGGTCCCTCAGTTAGGAGTTGCATATAATCCATCGTTTACCGCGAGTAATGCCAATACCTATAACGGTGCAGCTAAAGGCCAAGTAACTATTGTCCCTAAAGCACCTGGTAAGGTCTTGCTAAAAGTTTCTAGTAGTGGAAACTTCATAGGTGAAAGAGAATTTGGAGTAAGAGGAATACCGGCTCCTGTAATTACTACATATACTGATCAAGGTGAGATCAATATGAAAACGGGAATTGGTGCAAAAACGCCAAGAATTTACATTAAAGCTGTTCCTGATGCTAGTTTTGCTGAATTTCTTCCAGATGACGCAAAATTCAGAGTTGCTGAGGCGCAAATCACATTGGTAAGCGGGGGTATAGGAAGAAAAACGATAACGGTTGGTGAAACTGCTAATCTTGCTGGGCTTGTTGCTCAAGCTAGAAAAGGTGATCAGCTATCCATTGAGATTAGAAAAGTTCAAAGACAAAATTTCAGAAAAGAGGTTGAGGAGTTTAAAAACTTCAATAGGTTTATCAACATCTCTCTGAACTAATAGGTGAGGTTATGAAAAAGTTTTGTTATGTATTTTTAGCGGGGTTACTTTTTTCAAGTGCTGTTGAAGCACAGGAAATGGGAATGCCAATTATTAAGGCCGAAGTTGATAAGGATCAGATAATGTTCCAAAAGACTATATGGCGTAGAATGGACTTAAAGGAGAAACAGAATAAACCATTCTTTTCTTCTAATGGTGAAATTACGAGATTGCTTCTTGAGGGAGTAAATCAAGGATTGTTGAAGGCCTATAGGACTGATTCATGTCTTAACCTGATGACTGATGAGGCATTTCTATCCGCTACTAGTATTGAGCGTCAAAGTGGAGGTTTCGGTGGTGGAGGTTTCGGTGGAGGTTTTGGCGATGAATCGACTTCATCTCAACCTACTGGAGCACAGTTTGATCCTATTCCGCCGACTGTTTTTAGTGCCTTAAAATTTAAAGAGGAATTGATTTTTGATAGAAATAGGTCAAGAATGTACTGGTATATTAGGACTGTTTCTCTTGTATTGCCTGGTAATGCGGGAGTTACTTACAACCCTGCCGGCTTTGAAAAGGTAGAGGTTCATTTCAAGTACGATGACGTAGTGGCATTATTTAGAGGGCCATTTGCAGACAGGGCTATCTGGTATAACAATCAGAATCAGGCGGCTCACAGAAATTTTGGCGATGCTTTAGAGTTGCGGTTGTTTGCGGCTCCTATTGTGCAGGTCTCAAATGCTGAAAACTTGGATATTCGCCAAATGGTTAATGATCCATTTGAAGTACTTTTACTTCAACAGAAGATGGAGTACGATTTAATGGAATATGAAAGTGAACTTTGGGAGTATTAATAGAATACTTTGATAAGATATATGAAAAGCAAGTCATTGATGACTTGCTTTTTTTTTGTGCTGCTCTATAACATTGGCTTTGCTCTGTCCAATAATTTCTTTGAGCTCACTATACGATGCTTTTTTTATTCTGGACCAACTTTTGAATTTTGTTAAAAGCTTTTCTTTAGTCTTTGGTCCTAGACCTGAAATACTATCGAGTTCAGAATTGAGGGACTGCTTGCTTCGTGTTTGACGGTGAAAAGTGATGGCAAACCTGTGAGCTTCATCTCTAAGGTGTTGCAGTACTTTGAGTGACGTGGACTTTTTGCTTATGTGGAGTGGAATAGAATCTTCAGGGTAATATATTTCTTCTAATCGCTTAGCTATTCCCACAATAGGAATTACGCCATAAAGACCTAATTCACGAAGTGCATCACAAGCCGAGCTCAATTGACCTTTTCCTCCGTCAACGATTATTAAATTGGGGTATGGGAGTTGATCGTCCCTTAGATGTTTATAGCGTCTGCCAACGACTTCTTTCATACTAGCAAAATCATCTGGACCGATTACCGTTTTGATATGATACTTTCGATAGTCTTTTTTTGAAGGCTTACCATTCTTAAAACAAACCATTGAGGAGACTGGATTTGTGCCTTGTATGTTGCTATTATCGAAGCATTCAATGTGTTTCGGTAATTCCGAAAGGTCAAGATCCTTCTGAAGTTGTCTCAAAATAAATGATGATTCTATTTTGCTTGCTTCTTCCGACTTCTTTTTGATGTACTCCGACTTAAAGAACAGCGCGTTTTTGACGGACAGATCGAGCAATTTTCGTTTATCTCCTATTTTGGGTTGAGTTATACTGACTTGATCCCAAGTTGTAATTGGTCGGTTCGTAAGTATTTCGGAACTGGCACTCTTGAATTTTTGTCTTAAACTAAATAAGAGTATTTGAAGAATTTCCTCTTCTGGCTCATCGAGTTTGTGTTTTGATTCAATTGTTTCCGAAAGAGTAATTGCACCCCGCTCAATACGCATAAAGTTGGCAAAATATTGATTCTCATGACAAATTACCCCGAAGACATCTATCTGATCTAACTGTGGGTTTACTACCAGAGATTTTGTTTGAAATCTTTGAAGAAAGTCAAGTTTTGTTTTAATCTCGTGCGCTCGTTCAAAATCCATGGAGTTAGACGCGGCCTTCATTTGTTCGGTAAAATTGATTTTGATCGGGTGAATGTTACCTTTTAGTATTTGAGTGACATTGGCTATGTCATTCATATAGCTTTTTTCCGCTTGAAGGTCTTCGCAAGGTCCAAGACAGTTTCCAATATGATATTCAAGACACACCTTGAATTTTTTACGATCGACGTTATATTTTGTTAGGCTGAGTGTACATGTTCTGATCTTGTATAGTTTTCTAATAAGATCCAAAACCCCATTCATTCCTGATGCGCTCGTATAGGGACCAAAGTATGTCCCTTTTAGCGGATCAATTTTTCGAGTTGTCAGTACTCTCGGAAACCTTTCTTTAGTGATGCAAATGCTGGGGTAGGTTTTATCATCTTTTAGGAGAATGTTGTACTTGGGTTGATTCTCTTTAATGAGTGAGTTTTCTAAGAGTAAGGCATCAAACTCACTGTTTACAATGACGATTTCTATATTAACAATTTCCTTTGCCAGCTTAATTGTTTTCTGACTGAGATTACCATAGTTGGTAAAATAACTTGAAACTCTTTTGACCAAATTCTTGGCTTTACCAACATAGATTATTGAATCCCGGGAATTGTAGAATTTATAGACTCCAGGCTCATGGGGCAATTTGCGATAGTCGGATGGTGAAAACCGCTGTAATTCCATTAGAAACTTACATCTTCTTCTTTAATGATATCCAATTGAATTGAATCTGCTGCCTGAGTAAAGCTGTTGTACTTTTCACAGTCGAGTTCAATTGAAATTGGTTTAACTGGTTTGTCAAAGGCTCCTTTTTCGTATCCCAATGTCGGATCTGCATATACTTCTTTCATGAATTTTTCCCAAATGGGCATTGCCGTCCTAGCTCCTTGTCCCATTGCCCAGTACTTAAAGTGGATAGGTCGTTCATCTCCACCCACCCAAGCTCCAGCGGCGAGATCTTTAGTTACTCCCATAAACCAACCATCTGAAGCATTTTGAGTAGTTCCTGTTTTGGCAGCTATTTCGTTTTCATGTCTGAGTTCCCAATCTATCGACATTCCGGTTCCTCCTGCCTCTTCTGTAGTTCCTTTGAGCATATGAAGCATTATGTATGCTGTTTCTTCATTAAGAGCTTCTCTTGTCTCGGGTACAAAATTTTGAATGACATTTCCATTCTTATCTTCAATACGAGTGATGTAAAATGGCTTGGTGTAGATTCCTTTATTAACAAAAGTGGAGTAGGCGGCTAGAAGTTCATAAAGTGAAACTTCTCCCCCAGCTCCTAGTGATAAAGCTGGAACAGCTACTAAATCGCTTTCTATTCCCATTCTATGCGCATACTGAACTACAGTCGCTGGCTTTACCTGCTTCATCACGTAAGCGGTTATACTATTGACCGAACGCGCCATGGCTTGACGTATGGTCATGGTCTCACCACTAAACTTGCCATTGGCATTATCCGGTGTATATGTGGGAGGATCTTGTCCTGGAAGGGCAAACGTCACTGGCGCATCTACTACTGGATAGCAAGGTGAGTAATCATTGTCTATGGCTACTGTATATACGAATGGTTTGAAAGTTGATCCAGGCTGCCGCTTAGTTTGTTTCACATGATCATATTTGAAATATTTGTGATTAATTCCTCCAACCCACGCCTTTATATGGCCACTTTTCGGGTCCATCGCCATAAATCCTGTCTGAAGAAACTTCTTATAATATCTGAGGGAATCGTATGCACTGAAAAGCGTATCAATTTCTCCAGCCCAACTAAAGACTCTCATGGAATGCTTTTCATTCAATTTGGCCTCAATGGAATCAGATTTATCTCCATAGAACTTTAATAGACTTTGATATCCCGAAGTTTTCTTTATGGACTGTTCTATGTATCCTTCGATCTCATTGCCTTCACTATCTATCCATGGATTACTTTTTAAATCAGTCCAATGGGTATCAAAAATTTGCTGAAGGGTATCCATATGTTCTTCCACGGCCTTTTCTGCGTATGTCTGTAAACGGCTGTCAATTGTTGTATAGACTTTTAGTCCATCTTCATAAATATCATAACCATGATCATTGGCCCAGTCTCTGAGGTAAGCGCCAATGACTTTTCTGAAGTATGGAGCTAACCCTTCATTGTGATTATCAACTTTATAATTAAGTCCAAAGTCTGTTGTTTTAAGACTGTCGAAAGTTGCCCTGGTAATAAGACCATTCTTAAAAATATTGTGCAAAACTTCAGTCCTTTTACGTAGGGCATTTTCTGGATTGAGAATGGGATTCCACCTGGTAGGTGCGTTGATAGCCCCAATGAGTATCGCAGATTCAGCATAGTTAAGTTGAGATGGAAGCTTATTAAAGAAAGTATTTGCAGCCACCTTTATTCCAAAAGAATTACTGCCATATTCGACCGTATTGAGGTACATAGCAAGAATTTCTTCCTTTGTATATGAACTTTCTAATTGCACGGCTATGATCCATTCTTTGAGTTTGGTAATTATTGGCCCTAAAGACCTGTATTCATACAAAGAACCTCTATTGGAGGAGGATGTACTGTAAAGATTTTCCGCAAGTTGCATGGTAATGGTTGAGCCACCTCCGTTGAATTGAAAGGTGATTTTTCCTATCACAGCCCGCATTAGCCCTTTCAAATCAATTCCTGAATGTTTTTTAAACCGAATGTCCTCAGTTACAAGCAGGGTATTTACCAACTCAGTGGAGAGTTCGCTATAGGTTATCGGAGTTCTGTTTTTTCGATAGTATTTACCGAGCGAAACACCATCTGCACTAATTAATTCTGAAGAGAGATCGGGATCGGGACGCTCTAAGTCCGCTAGACTTGGCAAACTACCAAACCATCCATTTGCGTCATTCTTCACCATGGAGAATAGTGATGCAACAGAGATAAATCCGCCGATGATGAACACCCAGAGTAGTCCAACAAAAAACCTTAAAACCCTTTTTCTCGTCATTTTTGATAATGTTTTTCAAAGAAATTCAGATAAGAATCTATATCTCTTGTTTGATAGAAGATATCAAAATTATCCTCGGTAATGACAAAACTGTATATTTTTTCTCCCTTATGAAGACCCTTGATATCTAAATCCACATTTAATGTATTTAAAAAAGAGGAGGCGCTGCCCTTAGCTGGGAACTCGTTCACAAGGACTAGCGCATGTTTTTCATCCAAAATTAAGTTACCAGTGGTCAGTCCATAATTTTTTGAAAGGATGAATTCCTCCACTTCAAGGGGTATGATATTGGTCAAATCGTCATTGTTAGGATATACCACCACTAGGTAGTGCTTTTGTCCAAAATATGCCACGAATTTGGCTTTAGCACTGTTATAAAGATTTATTTGAAAGTCTTCACTTGCCTTTTCTAGGCTCTTTGCAAATTCTATTAATTCACTGTTAGGATAAGACTTAGGAAAATTGCTTAGCTCGAATTGATACTGAATTTGACCATCGAGGTAGCCCATGTTTATGATGTTTAGGAGTGCAAGATTATCGCTGAAATCATTTTCCGGATGAAGTATAAGCGCACTATCAATTAGGTATTTACTCTCCTTGTACTTTTCATTTCTTTTGAGCTTATATGCTTTGGCATAGACCTTCTTCAGTTGTTCGGTGGTAGCGTAACTTTCTTCTCTATAATTAGGGTTATCAATTAATTTGGCATAGATGGAGTCTGGATACTTGGTTTTGAGAAGCGTCGCTTTTTCTTCAGCAAGTTGAGGGTCTGATACTTTGTATAGAAGATAGAGTTGATAAAGTACTTCCGGTTCAAATTCACTTCCTGGGAATCGATTGAGCAATGATTTAAAACTCTCGATCGCATTGCTCTTTTCTTCTAAGTTAAAATTATATATGTTTCCTAACTTATATAATGCTACTTCTACCTCAACCAGCAAAGCGTCGATCTCCTCAGGGGAATCAGGAACTGCAGCTACCATTTGAGTGACCTCACTAGCTAAGAGATCATCTTCTGAAATTTCTTCTTGTTCTTCACCATTTGCATTATTCACGTTACCTTCTGAAGTGCCCTGCCCCCCTGATTTCTGACTTCTACGCCAGTTGTCTTCCAAAGTACGCGTACCCCAAACTCTTTTGAATTCTGAATTTCCTGTGCCAACTAAGGATGGATTGTAGAAATACCAGATAGCACCTTTCGCTAGACTTGCTCCGATTAATGCAACACCTTCCTGATCAAACGCCGTAGATTGGCTTCTATTGGCAGCCCTTCTCTCTTCCTTTAGTTTCTTTTCTTTCTCCTTTTCCATACTCCTCTTAACCATATTGGTGGCAATAGCAATTATGGAATCTTTAGGAAGCTTTGAGAGGGCAATGAGACTATCGTTATTTTGTATTGTCAGTAACTGCTCTATAAAGTCATTTAGAATCTCTTGTCTTTGTTTAATCTTCGCAAAGTTCTCCTCATCTGAAGGCATAGTGGCTACAGTGCTATCGTAATAACTCTGTGCTAGGACGAAATTTTTCAAACTATCATAGTAGATCTGACCAAGCTTTAAGTAAGAATATGCTTTTTGTCGCTCATTTTTGACAGAAGCTTGCGCTGATTTTTTGTAGAATGCGATTGCTTCATCCAAATTACCTTGCTTCACTTCGAAATTGGCCATTTCGTAATAGATCTTATCTCTATACTCTACGTTCTTGCTATCTTTAAGAAGCTTTTTGAAGTATTTCCGAGTCTTTTTTACGTCGCTAGAACTTGTCAATTGCGTCACTTGAGCCATGTTCAACTTTGTATAGAACTCGAGTTCATATTCTGGGCTGTTTTTCAGACAACTTGAGTAATAGTTATACGCCTCAGATTCAAATCCAAGTTTTTGATAAACTTGGCCGATAATGAAATCCATTCTCGCCCTTTCTCTTGATCTAGTCATGAAACTTTCAGCAGCGACAAGATGCTGAACCATTTGATCTAGGTCTTTTCTCTTTTGAAATAGATAAGCTCTTACAAGGCTTAAGTTCTTTTGGTTCTTTTTATTGAGCTTCTCTTTTTTCATGTAGTCTGAGACGGCTATGGCATTGTTTATTTCGTCAAAGTCCACAAAGGATTTTATGAGCTCAATTAAGGCTTCATGTCGAGAGTCGTCATTTTCGCTATTTTTATTGACGTATTTGAATGTTTCAATGGCATCTGCGAACTCTACAGAATAGTACCGAGCTTTACCTACAAGAATGTAGGAATCATCCTCCCAATTCGAATCGGGGTGACGTTGTATGGCTATTGATGCTTTCTGAATGCAATCTTCAATTTGTGTTTCTAGACTTTTGGCGTCATTCGTGTCAATAGGTACGAAAATCGGTAAGATCTTATTGTAATTCCATTGGTATTTGTCGTAAATGGACGACTCTATTTCGATCATTCGCTCATTTGCAATCCAATAGGCGTTATAGTGCGACGTGACATTGTGATAGCCAGATTTTACAGGAGCGCTCGTATAGGAACATCCGCCTATGAGAGCAATGATGAAGAGTAAATAGATGATTAGCTGATTCCGCACAATAGATATTTGCAAATTAACGTATATCGTTCAAGAATCTTGTAAAGATAAAACAGCATGGTTTCAATATATTTGAGCTTCATTTAAAAAGGTACCCTTGGCTCCTAAAAAAACATTATCCAATAGACTTACTAATAGGTATCTTCTGATTATCCGAAATGAGGAGAATTTTGCTGAAAAGAAGACCATTCGATTCAATTTGGCTAGGCTAATTCTTTTGATGACTGCAGTATTCATTATCACTTTTGGACTTTCGGTATATGCCGTTACGATTGTCCTGGAGGAGTGGCTTGATCCTAGGTATGTCATGAATCAATCCAATAAGCAATTGGTAGATCTTAGTATGAGAATTGATTCACTTGAGAAAGAATTAATAATCAAGGATCAATATGTTGGTAACATTCGCCGGATAATAGGTGGTGATGTTGAGGCCATGCAAAACATGAGTGATAATTTCTCCGAGGATGGCTTGAATACTCAGAATTCTGTAGTTTCCGAAAGGTTACTTCCAATTGACTCTCAGTTTCGAGCATCTTATGAGCAACAAGACCTTGAAGTTCTTACTTATACTACAAATCGTGCGGATGAGATTAGAGAAATATTCTTATTTACTCCTGTAGAAGGAATAGTTACGGATGGATTCAACCCCAAGGTGGATCACTTTGGTGTGGATATCGTTGCGAAAGAGAATGAACCGGTGAAGTGTGCGGCAGACGGAGTGGTTGTATTCTCCTCATGGACGCTAGATAGCGGGTATGTGATTGGCATTCAACATCGTGGGAATTTAATCTCAGTTTATAAGCATAATTCGGAATTATTCAAAAACGTTGGTAATTTCGTGGGTGGGGGTGAGATTATTGCAATAATTGGCAATACAGGCGAACTTACCTCTGGGCCGCATTTACATTTTGAATTGTGGCAGAACGGGAATCCTGTAAACCCGCAAGAGTTTGTAGCGTTCTAAGGAGAAACAAGCAGCATGTTTAAAAATAAAGAAATGAAAGTGTCAGAAGAATCGAGTAGTTCGAATAACATTATAGGGAAAGGAACCATTCTCGAAGGAAGTCTTGAAACTTTCGGAAATATTAGGGTAGAGGGGAAAGTAATTGGCAATGTGAAGACAAAGTCAAAAGCTGCTTTTGGACAGTCTTCGGAGGTAGAAGGCTCAATCATTGCACAGAATGCGGAAGTTGCGGGTCATGTATCTGGTACGGTAGAAGTTTCAGAGGTTTTATTACTAAAAGCGTCTGCTGTAATCGATGGGGACATTATTACGAATAAATTAATTATTGAATCAGGCGCCGTTTTCAACGGAGGCTGTAAGATGGGTGTTCAGAGTAAAGAGATAAAAATTGGAAACACCGAAGAAAAACCACTCCTTAAAGCCCACTCCTAAAGAGCAAAACGGTTATGCCAGAATTTCTGGAATAACATTTGAGCTTCTTGGCATTAACCTTGGCCCAATTGCATTGGGTTATTACCTTCATACACTATTTGGTGGGGAGATTCCATGGATTTTGATTTTGGCAGTGTTTGTTGCCGTTGCGGGCACTATTGTTTATCTCATTAAAAAGTTTGTGGAGTGAAAAAATATCTAATTATTTCGTTCACAGTTTCTGCTCTGCTTTTTTGCCTCTTTTATTTCGGTAATGAACCATTCCTAGAAGGCTTCTTACATTCGGAGTTTCCCGCTTTGGTATTTTTCTTTTTCCTTCAATCTCTGGCTGTTGGATGGCTGTTAAGTCTTGGTGAGAAGTCTAAGTGGGAGACTCCTATTTACGCCCTTGGGGCCATTGCGTTTCGTTTCCTGACAGGTCTATTCTTTTTGGTAATGCTTTTTGTAATGGAGATACCTGAAATGAAGACATTGATGCTGCAATTTATTGTCCTCTACTTGGGTTACTTAATCTTTGAATTATATGCCGTATTGCCTAACTTGCGGCGGAATTGAGGAGATAACCTATAGCTGATGAGCCAAACGAATAAAGTACTTTTCTCTAAATTTTTGAATACCAAGAAGTTGCTAGTTGTTTTGGCAATTTTTGCTTGCCAATTGAGTATGGCGAGTGGTTCTGGAGAAGGAGAGAAGTTTGATCCAAGTGAGATGATTAGCCATCACATCAGCGATGCGCACTCATGGGAGATATTTCATGGTCTAACTGTTCACCTTCCGGTGATTGTATATTCTAAAGAAAAAGGATTAGACATCTTCTCATCAAGCAATTTTTATAACGATAACCATGAAGTAGTTCCTTACAAAGGCTACATCATGGAGCATGAGCATATTTCTCTCGCGGATGGCACGCATGTATTGGATGTGTCCATTACTAAGAATGTATTTTTCTTATTAATCAACTCAACACTATTGGTTTTAATCTTTTTGGCTGTAGCCAGAGGGTATAAGAAGAATGCTGGGAGAGCACCGAGAGGAATTCAGTCTTTCTTTGAGCCAATCATTGTTTACGTACGCGATGAGATTGTCAAGCCTAATATTGGCCCGAAGTACGAGAAGTACTTGCCATATCTTTTGACTCTATTCTTTTTCATTTGGTTTGGTAATCTTTTAGGTCTTTTACCAGCTGCTGCCAATCTTACAGGTAATATCGCTGTGACATTGGTTCTTTCTGTTTTCAGTCTGGTCATCACATTAGCGTCTGGAAGAAAAACTTATTGGTTGCACATTTTGGATCCTTTGGGAAACAGTATGAGCTGGTTTGCGAAATTTCCTTTGTATTTGATCCTATGGCCTATTGAGATCATCGGAATCTTCACCAAGCCGTTTTCATTAATGATTCGTCTTTTTGCGAACATTACAGCGGGACACATTATCATTCTTAGTATTATCAGTTTGACATTTATAGCAGAGAGTATTGCAGTAGGGGTTGCGGCTACATTGTTCGCTTCCGTGATGAATCTACTCGAGCTCTTTGTGGCATTATTACAGGCTTACGTGTTTACCTTATTGTCTTCGATGTATTTCGGACAGGCAGTTGAAGAACACCATTAATGTTAGAATTTTTTTTATAACCATATAAATAATAAACAAATGGGAGCAATTGGAGCAGGTTTAGCAGTATTAGGAGCAGGTCTTGGAATCGGTATGATCGGTAAAGGAGCTACTGACGGTATAGCTAGACAACCAGAAGCAGCTGGAAAGATCCAAACTGCGATGATTATTGCGGCAGCCTTGATAGAAGGTGTTGCATTATTCGCAGCTGTAATCGGATTCTTGTCTATCGGCGCTTAATCATTTTAATTAAAATCTGACCTTGCTAGCATTAGGCTTCAAGGTCAGGTTTATTTCTTTATTTAAAAGAACATCAATATGGTTACCCCTGAAATAGGATTAATTATTTGGCAGACCATCATCTTTTTGATTGTCTTCGGTATTCTTGCGGCTTTTGTTTGGAAGCCGATCACAAGTGCTTTAAAGACTCGTGAGAGCCAGATCGAAGACGCGCTGAAAGCAGCTGATCTTGCAAAAGAAGAGATGGAGCAAATCAAGTCTGATAATGAATATTTGTTGCAAGAAGCTAGAGCTGAACGTGATAAAATTCTGAAAGGAGCGACTGATACTGCAACAAAAATCAAAGAGGAGGCGAAGAGTGAAACTGCTGCAATAGCTGAAAAGATGATTGCGGAGGCAAAATCAAGCATTGACTCAGAGAAGAAAGCAGCACTTAGTGAAGTAAAGAATTTAGTGGCTGAATTATCGGTTGATATTGCAGAGAAATTGTTGAGAGAAAAACTTTCAAATGATAAGTCTCAAAAAGCATTGATAGATAAGTTTTTGAAGGAAGTAAAAGTAAACTAAGATGTCTACTACTAGAATAGCGGCTCGATATGCTAAGCCTCTTTTGGAGCTAGCAGATAGTATGAAAGTAACTGAGGCTGTAAAAGATGATATGATCAACTTTTCAAAACTCTGTGCTGATAACCGTGAGTTTGCGCTCATGCTCAAGAGTCCTATTATTAAACACCTTAAAAAAGCAGAGATTTTAAAGAAGGTCTTTGACAAAAAGGTGAATAAGTTGACATCTACTTTTTTTGACACTGTGGCTCGAAAGAACAGAGAGAAATTTCTACCAGAAATAGCCGAACAGTTTGTAGTCCTCTACAATGATAAAATGGGCTTCCAAGAAGCCACAGTTACTACTACAATAAAGTTAGATGCTGCTATGCGAAAGACTTTTGAGAAGTTGGTGACGGACATTACTGGAAGAAAACCAATTCTAAAAGAGAAATTGAACTCAGAGCTAGTTGGTGGTTATTTGTTACAGCTTGGAGATCAGCAGATAGATGAAAGCATAAGTGGTCAATTGAAAGACCTAAAATTAAAATTTCAAAAAGAAACGATTTAATAAACCTGCCCGCAAGGGTGAAAAAAGAATAAGATTATGGCAGATGTTCGACCGGATGAAGTTTCAGCGATCTTAAGAGAGCAACTCTCCAATTCAAAAACGGAAGCTGAGCTTGAAGAAGTAGGAACCGTCCTACAAGTAGGTGATGGTGTAGCTCGTATCTATGGTTTGACTAAAGCGCAAGCTGGTGAGCTTCTTGAGTTCGAGAATGGTTTGAGAGCGATGGTGTTGAACCTTGAAGAGGACAATGTCGGAGCTGTACTTCTTGGTGAGTCAAGTGGAGTAAAAGAAGGTGACACTGTAAAAAGAACTGGTAGCATTGCATCTATAAAAGTAGGGGATGGCATGAGTGGCCGTGTGGTTGATACTTTGGGTAACCCTATTGACGGTAAAGGTGCTATCGAAGGGGAGCTTTTCGAGATGCCATTGGAACGAAAAGCTCCTGGTGTAATTTATCGTGAGCCAGTAAGTGAGCCATTACAGACTGGTATAAAAGCGATTGACTCAATGATTCCGGTAGGAAGAGGTCAACGTGAGTTGATCATCGGTGATCGTCAAACGGGTAAAACTGCTGTTGCGATTGATACGATCATCAATCAAAAAGAATTTAATGATAGAGGCGAGACAGTTTACTGTATATATGTCGCTATCGGTCAGAAGGCTTCTACTGTAGCTGGTATTCAAGCTGCTTTGGAGAAAGCTGGCGCAATGGCATACACAACAATCGTAAGTTCATCTGCTGCTGATCCTGCTCCAATGCAGTTCTTTGCTCCATTCGCAGGTGCTGCCATTGGCGAGTTCTTCAGAGATACTGGACGCCCAGCGTTGGTGATCTATGATGATCTGTCTAAGCAGGCGGTTTCTTATCGTGAAGTGTCCCTTCTTCTAAGAAGACCTCCGGGGCGTGAAGCTTACCCTGGTGATGTATTCTATTTGCATTCAAGACTATTGGAGCGTGCGGCGAAAGTGATCAACAACGATGAGTTAGCGGCTCAGATGAACGATCTACCAGAAAGCTTGAAAGGAAAAGTAAAAGGAGGCGGGTCTTTAACTGCACTTCCGATTATTGAGACACAAGCCGGTGATGTCTCTGCTTATATCCCTACTAATGTAATTTCTATTACTGACGGTCAGATATTCTTGGAGACTAACTTATTCAACTCTGGTATCCGTCCTGCGATTAACGTGGGTATTTCGGTATCTCGTGTCGGTGGATCTGCACAGATCAAATCAATGAAGAAAGTATCTGGAACTTTGAAGCTTGACCAAGCCCAGTTCCGTGAATTGGAAGCTTTTGCAAAATTCGGATCTGACTTGGATGCATCTACCAAAAGAACAATTGATAGAGGTAGAAGGAACCAAGAAATATTGAAGCAAGCACAATATTCTCCTTCTCCAGTAGAAGAGCAGGTAGCAATCATTTTTGCTTCGACTAAGGGTTATTTGGACAAAGTTCCTGAGAATAAAGTGAAAGCTTTTGAAAAAGAGTATTTGTCTATACTGAACAATTCACATAGAGATGCTTTGGATTCTTTGAAAGCGGGTAAGCTTGAGGATTCAGTAACAGCAACTTTGACAGAAGTAGCTAAAGACTTGGCTGCAAGATATATTTAAGCATAATCCGCAATGGCGAATCTTAAGGAAGTAAAAGGAAGAATTCAATCGGTAACTTCAACTCAGCAAATAACCAAAGCCATGAAGATGGTGGCGGCTGCCAAGCTGAGGAGGGCACAAGATCGCATGATACAAATGCGTCCTTATTCTCAGAAGCTTTCGGCCATTATTCAGAATGTTTCTGCCGGGGTAGATAGTGAGAAGATTCAGAATGTTTATGGACAGGAAAGAACTGTTAATAAGGTCCTTTTAGTTGTGGTGACTTCTGATAGAGGATTATGTGGGGGCTTTAATAGTAGCGTTTTTAAGCAGACAAAGGCTGTAATTGCTGAGAAATATTCAAGTGTTGAATCTGCTGGAAATTTGACGTTAATGCCTATAGGTAAGAAGGCGTATGATCATTTTTCTAAGAGAGGATACAATGTGATTAAGGATTTTCAATTACTCTTTGGTGATTTGAAGTTTGAAGGAGCGATGGAGGCAGCAGAATATGCCATGGATGGATTCGTGTTTGGCGATTACGACAAAGTCGAAATTGTCTACAACGAATTCAAGAACGTAGCAACACAAGTAGTGAAGACTGAGCAGTTACTTCCTATTGCTGATGAAACATCCGGAGCAAGTGATGAGACTTCTGACTATATTTTCGAGCCAAGTCAAGAATTCATCTTCTCGGAAGTCATTCCAAAGTCTTTGAAGATTCAGTTTTACAAAGCCTTATTAGAGTCCAATGCATCTGAACAAGGTGCTCGAATGACAGCCATGGATAAGGCGACTGATAATGCAGGAGAATTGCTTAAGGATTTGAAATTAACTTATAACAGAACTCGTCAAGCTGCGATTACAAAAGAAATTTTGGAGATCGTGGGTGGCGCAGAGGCTCTTTCAAATGGATAACATAAATTGATCTGCATGGATCAGCTTTACAAATATTTTAGATGGCTCTCATTGGACATAGTTCTGGGAGCCATCTTTTTTTTGGCCTACCTAGAGAAGTATTATCAAGTCCAATTAAGCTTAAATGTGTACTTTGCTTTGGGTTCTGCTATCTGGCTTATCTACACTGCAGATCATTTAATTGATGCGCGATCGGTGAAAATCCCATCAAATGAGCGCCACTTATTTCATCAGAATTATTTTCGTCAATTGGTTTTTTTTGGAGGTACTATTTTGATGTTGTCTCTGATGAATATCTACTTTCTGGATTTTGAAATTATCAAAAATGGATCATTACTCGCCGCAATCTGTGTAGGCTATTTGCTACTGGTATACCTTTTCAAGAGACTATGGATGAAAGAGCTGATTGTAGCGTTAGCGTATGCTTTTGGGATTTTTCTAGCACCCATTTCGCTCGATGAATCGCTTGATTGGATAGATGTCGTATTGATAAGTCAACTTGCTTTTGTGGCTCTATTGAATTTGATAGTCTTTTCATATTATGATTTTATGAACGACCATAAGGACGGTTTTAATTCAATCGTACTGAGGGTGGGAAAGAGGAAGGCTCATGGCTTGATACTGATACTCTCCATTGGTTTGATGACTAGTTGCATGTGCATGTATTCTATTTCCAATGAGTCCATTCAACTGCTCTATTTACTAATGACCAGCGTTCTAGCTGTGGTTTACTTTTTCCCTGTGCAATTCTCCTTAGCCGAACGCTTCCGAATTGTAGGTGATGGTGTTTTTTATTTTGCCGCTTTATTCCTGCTATTTTGAGTTTTGATCTAGTGACTAAATTCTATGATAGGCTAGCCATACTAGTTTTTGGTAAGACTTGGTTGCGGATTCAGGCTGAGCCTGCTGAGAAATTAGATCAACATCGCCACATCTTAATTGTGGGGGGAGGAACCGGAGCTATACTGCCTCACTTGAGTGATCAATGTGAGGTGACTTATGTAGAATTATCTAAAAAGATGATTCAGAAAGCTAAACGTAGAAAATATCCGGATAAGACGAATTTCATTCATGCAGATTTTCTCACTTGGAATACCGCTTTGACTTATGAGGCTATTCTGATGCCTTTCTTTTTAGATTGCTTTGATGAGCAGGGGCTTGAGAAAGCAATTTTGAAAGCGAGCAGTTTACTGAAACTGCAGGGCGAATTGCATGTAGTTGATTTTCAGCATTCTACTTTAGCTAAAAATATTTTGATAAAGATTATGTATTTGTTCTTTGGTTTGGCGAGTGGGATTCGCGGAAAAAGGCTCCTGAATATGAACCAAGAATTAATCAACCTAGGATTTCGCTTAGATTCTAAAATATTTTATCTGAAGGGTTGGGTTTTCTTTGCGAGCTATCAACTTGAATTTCGATAGTGTCTTCTTCAATCAGCTTTAGACTTTTGTTTTCGAGGATTTTATTTTCTCGCCGTTCTCTAACTTCAGAAGGCATATTATAGCTACCTGTATTTAGCATTATTGCCGTTATTATTAGGAACAGAACCAATCCTCCAATGACAACAGCCACTTGTACTTGGTCCATTTTACTTTCTTTATTCTCTGGCATAACTAAGATTTAGCCTTTTTTCCTAGCAGTAATTTTGACTTGTTATTAGAATTCTTAAAACCGATTACAAACCAGTCCCCTCCATCTTTCAATTCTAGCTGCTTTTTCAAAATCTCAGCTTGCTGTGGATGATTTTTAGTCATCACATTGGCTTTTCCTTCAGGTAGTAATTTATTGATATTCTTTTTGGTAAGAGTTGCCTCGAATACCTCAATTATCCTTCCTGGAAAATCCTCAATAAATTCATCAGAAGTGTATAAGTGAGTGTTGGGAGCCAGTTTTTTGAGTCTGAATTGTTTGGCGACTGTTTTGAAAGCTCCAGCCTTAGTGATGGAAGAATTAGGGTCATATAGATACTGCATCTGATTTCCATACTCTACAGATTGTGAAGACTCTTCCTGTAGCGAAAAAGAGAAGGATTGGTGATCGCTCTCAAGATTCACACAATTGATAATTGGAATCTCCATAACACTGAAATCCAAAAGGAATAACACCTCTTTGACCTCATTCTTTAGACTAACTACGTGGACTTCTTTCACGTATTTCAATTGCTTGATACCTAATGATATATCAATCATGGGAGCTGCCTTTACCAATACTTGGACGGCTTTCTCTTTAAAATGAGGAAGCATGTCAATGATGTTTGGCGAGCAATTTTCGAAGTGAAAGACCTTTCGCTGATTCTCATCTCTTCTTGCGGGATCAATAAAGAAAGTAGCTTTTCCGTCAAATTGATTCAGGAAGGTTTGAGCGTCTGCATTGTGAATTTCAACATCAGACGTGCTCAGAATCTTTGAATTATGAAGAAATATTTTGCAGAGTTGAGCACTAATATCTACATAATGGGCCTTCTTGAATTGATGAGCTAATGCCAAGGTATCTATGCCCATTCCTCCCGTGAGATCAACTAACACTGCTCCATTTACGAGTTGAGATTTGTAACTGCTTGTAGCTGCGCTTGAAGATTGCTCAGTGGAAATGGTAGGTGGCATGATTAAGTGCATATCCTGGTACCATTGGGGCAGCTTGTCTTTTATCTTTTGTCTACTTCTGATCTGTTCGGCAATCGGACGGATATACTCCTTAAATTGAGCGGGAGGATTTAGCATCAGTTGACTAATGTCTGCATTGATCTGAGCCCTGATAAAGGCCACCACATTTTCCGAAAGGAGGTATTCTGAGTTAGGCATAAAATGAAAAGGTCGTCCCATTGAACTAGCTCAACAGGACGACCTCTAATTTATTCTTTTTGTATGAATTACTATGAAACGGCTGTATTCTGAAACAAATACTCTGCAATCTGTACCGCATTAGTAGCAGCTCCTTTTCTTAGATTATCCGCTACTATCCACATATTCAAAGTATTAGGCTGAGTATCATCTCTTCGGATCCTCCCGACAAACACTTCGTCTTTTTGATGTGAGGTCAAAGGCATTGGATAGATGTTGTTTTTAGGGTCATCTTGTACCACTACACCGTCAGTTTCACTTAATAGTTGCTTGACCTCAGCTACATCAAAGTCATTTTCGAATTCAACGTTTACTGACTCAGAGTGTCCTCCCATTGTTGGGATTCTTACGCAGGTAGCTGTCACTTGAATAGACTCATCACGAAGAATTTTCTTGGTTTCATTTACCATTTTCATCTCTTCCTTAGTGTAGTCATTTTCCATAAACACATCGATGTGTGGAAGAACGTTCATATCAATTTTGTATGGATAAGCCATTTCTCCTTCTATTCCAACGCGCTCATTCATCATTTGATCTACAGCGGCTTTTCCAGTACCAGTGACTGACTGATAAGTCGAAACAACGATCCTCTTGATTTTGTATTTTGTATGAAGTGGAGCTAGTGCCAAAACCATTTGAATAGTTGAGCAATTTGGGTTGGCAATGATTAAATCATCTGACCCGATTGAGTCGCCATTGATTTCAGGAACTACCAATTTTTTGGTTGGATCCATTCTCCAGGCAGAAGAATTATCCACTACCACAGTTCCTTGCTCGGCAAATTTTGGAGCCCACTCCAGCGAAGTACTTCCACCAGCAGAGAACAAGGCTACATCTGGCTTTTGATTCACGGCATCTTCTAAGCCAATGACTGTATAAGTCTTCCCTTTGAAGTCCATCTGCTTACCAGCGGAACGCGCCGATGCTACTAACAATAATTCATCGAATTGAACATTTCGTTCTTCAATAACTCTCAAGATTTCTTGGCCAACCAAACCTGTGGCTCCTACTATTGCAATCTTCATAATGATTTTATATACTATTGATCCTTCTCAGGGTATTAATTCCTTATTTTTAACTCGTGCTATATTTCTCAAATATGAGTAACTATCAAAACGCTGAAATTCAGTACAATGTTAGAATAACCAGATTCGCGAACCACATGAAGATTTCGACATTAATGTCGCTAAACTTCAATTAAGCAAAATATTCTATTGCGTAATGCTGGTTAAACGAACGGCGAATTTACTATAAGATGTTATCAAGAGCCACTCTTTTTTGTATAATCCTCTTTTCATGCCTTTGTACTATTGGGCAGGTAAATGATGATTTTTCCGATGGAGACTTTAGCAGTAATCCAGTTTGGAGTGGAGATGATATCCAATGGATAATTGATGGTAATCAGCTGAGGTCCAATAATTCTGGTGCTGATACTTACTACCTATCTACACCTTCTTCTGCAGCGTTGCTTACAAGCTGGGAGTTCTTTATAAACCTCACGTTCGGAACATCAGGAGTCAATTTTGTTGACGTTTATTTGATATCAGATCAACCTGATTTGCTCAATGTACAAAATGGCTATTTTGTGAGAATTGGGAGAACTAGCGATGACATTACTTTCCATAAAGTAGTCTTAGGAGTGGAGACACTTCTCATTGATGGACAAGATGGTATTGTCAATAGTAGTAGCAATAATCCTTTAAGACTAAAGATTAGTCGGGATGGTTTGAATAAGTGGACGCTGTTATTTGATGATGGGGATACGGGGACGTTTGCTAAAGCTGGGACAGTAAATGATAGTGACATCAGCACATCTGCTCACTTCGGTATTAGCATCACGCAATCAAGCGCAGCTTCTCCTGTGAACGGACATTTTTTTGATGATTTCAAAACCAATCAACTTGAAATAGATTCGGTCATTATCAATTCCTCTACCGAGATAGAAGTCTATTTTGATCAGAATATTGTCCAAGCTGATGCTGAGACAGCTGGTAATTATTCGATTACCGGCGTAAATATCACTAGTGCTAGTCAATCTACTTTAAGCGATTCAATAGTCACGCTGACTCTTGATGGAGCTACACCATTGATGACGCAGAATTATGAATTGAGTGTAAACTCTGGATTGACTAAAAACGATGCAGCAACATATGATTTCAATTATACCGATCTAGATTTGGAGTCTTTACTGACTACCTCAAGTAAGGAGATCAAGTTGTTATTTAATGATCAACTGGATGAAAATGCCGCTGAAACGTTGACTGAGTACACCATCGACAATGGAATTGGACAGCCAAACAGTGCCTCATTGCAAACCGACCTCAAGAGTGTAGTTCTGGGATTTACCAATGAGCTTTCGGAAGGAATTAATTATCAATTGACAGTCGATAATGTGTCCAACAAAAAGGGGAACAGCACTTTTAGTGGTGCCGAAAATTTCACTTTTGTTGTTCCTTTGATTGCTAATTCTGTAGTTGTGGTTGATCGTCAAACTATTCAAATCACTTTCAATAAGGCTTTGAGTGAGGCGGAAGCCGAGACTATTGGCAATTACTCCGTGGATGGAAGCATTGGCAATCCGACCAACGCTGGACTTTCAGATGACAATAAAAACGTTCATCTGAATTTTGACCAAGTCTTTGGTGATGAGACATACAATTTGACCATTAGTAATCTCGAAGATCTGAATGGAAATGTGATTAGTGGGACTCCATTGAGTTTCACTTATCTTAATCTTACCGTGAATTCAATAGTTCAATCTGGAGAGAACGGTATTCAGATTACCTTCAATCAAGAGGTAAATGAAACTTCAGCGGAATTAGCGAATAACTACTCTCTTACCGAATTTGATAGTCCTACATCTGCTGCAAGATCAGATAGCGATGATAAGGTCGTGGTTCTCACATGGGATAATCTCTACAATAGCGCATACACACTGACCATTTCAGATGTTAATAATGATCTAGAAAATTCTACAATCTCAGATTCTGATTTATCAATATCGATCTCCAAATCATCATCATTTCGTGACTTGATTATCAATGAAATCATGGCTGATCCTTTGCCTTCAGAAGGATTGCCCGAGGCTGAGTATGTAGAGATCTATAACCCGAATGATTACAGTCTGAACGTGAAAGATTTCACTTTGAACAGTAAGACAATTGATTCGATCATCATTACTGCCAAAAGTTACTTACTGTTGACATCACCTACTGATTCTGCTTCTTTTGGACTGACTAATGCTTCTGGTGTGACTGGATTTGATCCCCTGACCAACACTGGAGAGACCATTGTTCTTGCGGATCAGTTTGGGAACAAACTCGATACTGTAGCATATGAGCTTAGTTGGTATAGAGATGAAGACCTGGATAATGGAGGACATTCACTGGAACTGATTGATCCTCTCCAGCCTTGCTCAGGGGTAGGAAATTGGAATGCTTCTACGGCTACCAAGGGCGGGACTCCAGGAATTCAAAACTCCGTATTTAACGATGTAGATGACACTTCTCCAACTCTTGTCAACTTTCAGATCATTGGTGATGACTCGCTGAAGCTCACATTTTCAGAACCACTAGGAAGTAGCTCGATTAATATTTCCGCCTTGAGTTTCGACGGATATACTATTGGTAGTTTGACGGCTCAGAGTTTATCCGAATACTTAGCTGTACTGACAACAGATCTAGTCTCAGAGCGGAGTTACGATTTGACCATCACTAATGTGGCTGATTGCAGAGGTAATGTTACGATTAGCCAAACAAAAAACTTCTATCACGATACCAAGCCGCCAGTATTGGAGCAATTGGTGATTCTGTCTGATCAGGAATTTGCTTTGCTTTTTGATGAGCCCTTGAATAAGTCTAGAGCTGAGACAGAGAGCAATTTTACTATCGATGGCTTGACAGTTGATCGAGCTGTATTGCAAGATTCTGCAATGAATCGTATCCACATTTTTGTAGCGGAATCGTTTAGCCTAAATCAAGAATATCAGATCGGAATCTTCGGACTTAGAGATACACTTGCCAACGAGATTATTCAGATCGATCAGACGTTTACTTTCAATAGCGACATAGATACGGCCAAAGTCATAGCACCCAATTTACTGGAGATCATCTTTGTTAAAGTACCTAATAGCGCTTCTTTGAAGGTTTCCAATTTCTTACTGGATGATGAAGATTTCAACCCAAGAGAAGTGATTCGTTCAGCCTCCAATCAACGCTCAGTTCGATTAGCTTTTGCTAAAAATTTTGCTGAGAACCGTGAATTAAAGATTTATCTATCCAATATCACAGCGGAAGCGGATGCCAACTTAATGATTACTCCAGCATACACTTTTCAATATGATACACGTGCTCCGAACATTGAAGCACTCTTGGTGAAGAGTGATTCTCAATTGGTAGTGATGTGGAATGAACCAATGAATACTCAATCGGCGACTATTTCAGGGTTTTATACATTGGAAAATGGAGAACAACCAATCTCAATTATTGGACATTCGAGCAGTGTTTTTGAGTTGACTTTTGCGGATAAATTTCCAATAGAGGAAGAAAAAATACTATCCTCCAAAGGAGTGAAAGACCTCTCGGGGAACATCGTAACTACTACACGCAGGGAGGAATTCACCTATGATCCAAGAGCTCCAATTATTGAGGGAATCGATAAAATCAGTGAAGATGAGATTCGAATTGTCTTCAATGAACCCATCACATTAGCAAGTGCTATAGATCTGAATAATTTCTTTTTCGAGTCTACCGCACCCATTGCATCCAGGTTAGTCGGTCCGGATTCAACTACGATCGTGTTGGAATTTGGAACCATCTCGGAGCTGGAGGAGGCTGGCATTCAAGTGTCGGATATAGACGATCGTTTTGGAAATAGAACAGATACGATCACAACTACAATCAATACCCGTCAACCTAAATTAGTTGGCTTATCTGCACAGACTGATACAACGCTACAGGTAGCATTTAGCCATGCCATGAGCGCTTCCGCTTTTGAATTAGATAATTATCAATTAGAAGATTTGTCTATTTTGAGGGTTGAAGGAATCAATGATTTCAAAGCTAAGTTGACACTTTCGGAATCACTTATTTATGGCGATTCCCTAGTATTGACAGTTAGTTCACTCTCAGGACAGAATGGATTTGAGTTAGTCGTGGGCCAATTTAAAACTGTTTTCAACTCTTTATTCATCGAATCTCACATCATTGATAATCGAGCGATATTATTGGTGTTTGACACTGAATTTAGCTCAGTATCAAAGAGTCAGTTTTCAATTTCAGATAATTCTGTTGAATTGGCGTTAGTGGATGGAGAAGAAAAGGGACAATTGCGAATAGGTCTTGCACAGCCGCTAGTAGAAAACACACCAGTTGGCTTAAGCTGGATAGGATTAGAAGATAGGTTTGGCCGAGAGCTACCTGACTACCATACTATCATTGATTTGGATACACAGAAGCCTCAGGTCGAGTCATTGGAGAATGATTTTTTCGGACAAATCATCGTAGAGTTTAGCGAGCCGATGGATGCTAGTATTGCTTCGCTCAATAAATACCGTTTGATCGAATTGGGCAATGCAAAGACAGTCACTGGTTTGTCGGATTCTACTGTTGTTTTAGATTTTGGTAATCAACTTATTTCTGGAAGCAACTACCAGTTGATAGTCAATTCACTGTCAGATCAAGCAGGAAATTATAGCGATACCGATACTATTTCATTTGTTTACCAACAGCCATTGATTCCCTCTTTAGGTGATATCATTATCACAGAATTACTCCCTGATCCATCGCCAAGTATTGGTTTACCGGAGGTAGAATATATTGAATTATACAATCGAGCCGATCAGACCTTTGACCTTCGTGCATTGTCCATCGGTGATGAGAGCAGGAGGGCTTCTTTGCCCTCTTACAACTTAGCGCCGAACAGCTATGTAATACTTGTAGCAAGTGGCCGTGAATCCCTGTTCGGCTCTACAAATGTGTTAGGTGTCTCTGGGCTTTTGACTTTGAGTAATTCAGCCGATCAGGTTATTCTATTCAATATTTTGGATGAGCAAATAGATGAGGTCAACTATTCGATTGATTGGTATGGAGATGACAACAAAGATGACGGTGGTTACAGTCTCGAATTGATAGACCCAAAGGGCGAATGTCCTGTAGACTATAATTGGCGCGCTTCGGAGAGTGAATCGGGAGGAACACCGGGAACGCAAAATTCTGTATTCAATACTGGAGCAGATGGTATTCTACCAATAATTCAACAATTCCAATTCACCTCTGATCAAATCATACAAGTAGTTTTTAACGATCCGATGGATAGCTCTTCTATGGTTGGTGCTGCGGTGGAGATTCCCGGATTGACAATTACATCCTTAACTGTCGCTTCCGAAAATGGAACGGTGCTCAATATTAACCTCCAGAACCCTGCACCTAGAGGTGTTCTGTTTTCTATCTCTATTTCTGGTGCTAGAGATTGCGCAGGAGATGTGATGCTTCCGGTAACTTTTGAATTAGGTATTGGTAAAGTACCAGAGGTTGGGGAATTAATTATTACTGAAATCATGGCTGATCCTGATCCCGCTGTTGGGTTGCCGATTAGCGAGTATATCGAAATCTATAACTCCACCGATCAGCTCCTTGATATGGGAAGTGTATTTTTTAGAGATGCTACATCTTCTCGACAGCTCTCCTCAGTGCAGATGGTCGGCAACAGCTATCTTATTCTCTGTCCAAGCACACAGGTGTCCTCTTTTGAAATGCTTGGCAAGACGCTTGGGTTATCGAATTGGCCGAGTTTGACCAACTCCGGTGAAGAGTTGAGCATGAGAATTGGTGATGACGTAATTGAGCGAGTGGTCTACTCAGATGATTGGTATGGAAATACGGATAAATCTGATGGAGGCTATTCCTTAGAGCTTATTAACCCATTCAGTAATTGTCCCGGGAGTGCCAATTGGAAAGCCTCTGAAAGCGAAATTGGCGGAACCCCAGGATCTCAAAATAGCATTTTTAATCTTAACCCAGATAGCGACGCTCCAATACTACTGACCTCAGAAGCTTTGGATCAATTGACGTTGAAGTTTGTATTCAATGAAGCCATGGATAGCACTTCGTTGGTCAATGCTGAGATTGGAGGAGCTGTAAGTGCTGGACGAGAAGTTTTTGGTATTGATTATAAGGAATTGCGAATTATCCTATCTAATTCATTGCCGAAAGGCGAAACAATCACGCTGACGCTTTCAGGAGCTTCAGATTGCTCTGGAAATGTCATGAATCCAACGTCTTTTATGGTTGGTTTTGGTGATACACCAGCATTTAATGAGCTGCTGATAACCGAGATTATGTCAGATCCTGATCCGGTTTTTGGATTGCCCAATTCGGAATATCTAGAACTTTATAATGCATCGGATCGACTGTTGACATTGGACGGGTTAGAGTTGATAGACGCAACGGATACCTCTTCACTACCTTCTGTGGTCATTCCTTCGGGGGATTACCTCTTGTTATTGCCGACTTCTTCAGTGGCTTCATTTCCATTTATTGACAATAAAATTGGCTTGAGCGGCTGGCTTTCTCTAGCGAACGGAGGAGAGCGATTGTCCATCCGAAATGATGAGGATTTGATTTTCACCATTGAATATGAAGATGAATGGTACGGAGAATCGGGGAGTGATGGCGGATATAGCCTAGAGATGAGAGACGTAACCAACCCGTGTGCCGGAGCAATTAATTGGGGGATCAATATAGGAGCAGAAGGAGGGACACCAGGCTACTTAAATTCGAACACGCAGAGTGTCCCTGACAATTTTGGACCAAACTTGCTTAGCGCAATTATGCTCACCAATCAATCAGTGCAGTTGACTTTTGATGAGCCGATCGCTTATGATTTTGGCTCTTTGGTCTCCGTATCATTCGAGCCAGAGCTTAGCATTGTGGCAAGCCTAACCGATACTGATCGGACACTTTATAGTTTGGTATTCGAAACGGAACTGCCTGTAAATACCCCACATGTTGTGACTATTTCTGATTTGGGAGATTGTCTCAATAATCCGATTAGGAAGAATAATGCAACATTCGTTCGCCCCGATGAGCCGGACAGTCTGGACCTTGTAATCAATGAAGTGCTCTTCAATCCACGAACCAATGGTGTTGATTTTGTAGAGCTATATAACCGATCTGAAAAGTATCTTGATCTCAATGATTGGAACCTTGGCAGACAGGTTGAAGAGGAGTTACAAACTAGCTTAATCACACAGCCATATATGCTTGCACCATCAGCATATGTTGCAATTACTTCAGATACCCTGATTTTGCGAAGTGAATATCCACAGGGCGTTCAGAATGCTTTTATGGAAAACAGATTACCAACTATGGCAAATAATCAAGGTTCTGTAATCTTAATTGATGACAATGATCGAGTGATCGATAGGTTCGATTATTTTGATGATTTTCATTTGGGCTTGCTACAAAGTATTGATGGTGTTTCACTTGAGCGAATTTCTTCAGATGCGACCACCCAAGATGGCAACAACTGGACATCTGCATCAGCTGCAGTGGGTTTCGCCACTCCTGGGTACACTAACTCCCAATCTTACGAAGCACCAATTAGCAATGCTGTGGTCTCCATTGAGCCGAAGATTTTTGTTCCTGAGAGCATCAATCCTGCTTTTCAGTCATTTACAACTATAAACTACTCATTAGACAAAAGTGGTCAATTTGCAAACGTGACCGTCTATAACCAATCGGGTCTGCCAGTAGCTGAGTTAGCTCGGGGTACTTCGTTGAGCACTTCCGGTTTTATTCGATGGGATGGTATTACCAACTCTGGCAGTAGAGCAAGAATGGGCTACTATGTAGTCCTCTTCGAAATATTCGATAGCAATGGTAACCAACAATTGTTGAAGGAGACTGTGGTTATCGGTCGCTAACTAGTAGATCTCTGGCACAAAATTCTGATAATCCACTGGAGGACGCACATAGCTTTTTGCTTCGGGTAGTGTAGGTAGCTCAATCGGCTCCAGCGAAATCGGTTTGTACGGAATCAATGAAAGCAAATGGGCAATGCAATTGAGCCTTGCTGTCTTTTTGCTATCTCCATTCACCACATACCACGGACACTGCTTGGTGTCCGTATGGGCAAACATGTCGTCCTTAGCTTTGGAATACTCTAGCCACTTTTCTCTCGACTGTAAATCCATAGGGCTGAATTTCCACCTTTTCAGCGGGTTCGTTATGCGCTCGTTGAATCGCTTTTCTTGTACTTCGTCACTTACCGAAAACCAATACTTGATGAGGATAATTCCGGATCTTACCAGCATCCGTTCAAACTCCGGGCATGATCTCAAAAACTCTTCGTATTCCTCATCTGTACAAAAACCCATGACTTTTTCTACTCCTGCACGGTTGTACCAACTTCTGTCTAAGAGAACCATTTCTCCCGCTGCTGGAAGGTGCTCAACATATCGCTGGAAGTACCATTGTGATTTCTCTCTCTCGGTAGGTACGCCCAGTGCGACAACCCGACATACTCTGGGATTCAGTGGTGCTGTGATCCGTTTGATGACTCCTCCCTTGCCTGAGGCATCCCGTCCTTCAAAAATAACAACCACCTTGAGTTTCTGGGCTTTTACCCATTCTTGTAGGTGGACAAGCTCAACTTGTAAGTCAGCGATATCCTGATCGTAAGATTTAGTTTTTGCCATGGCTTTCATTTCAATACTTAAAAGTAGGTCGAGTTGCTCATAGTGAGTATGACAAACATCAACCTAGGCGAAAAAAAAATTATAAATTATCTAGAATCTATCATAGGGTACTTAATTCAAGGCTGGTTTTGGCATTTAGAATTTAAAGACTGAAGGTTCACTACGCATCAACGTATTATGTTTCAACTCCCTCTGTCTTTTGTGCATTTACTTACCCACTTTCATTAATAAGGGTCTCATCGGAACGTGATGTTATACTCCCGACACTTGTGGTGTCACCTAAAGCCGAGGGTCTGTATATCAGCATTATGTTTCAAATCCCTCGGCTTTTACTTTTCTCAAAACTCTTCAAGTTATTTCGAGTTAGTATGTCATGCAAAATTGGCAAGCTAATACTTTGAAAATCGCGGCAATATATAATGTGGTTTGGGGAGCGTGGGTAGTTCTTTTTCCAAATCATTTCTTCGAACTTACACAAATGGACCCCCTTAACCATACCACTATTTGGCAGGGTATGGGGATGGTCATTGGCGTGTATGGGATAGGTTATTGGCTTGCGAGCTATGATCCTATTCGACATTGGCCTATCGTTGCTGTGGGCTTTCTGGGCAAGATCTTCGGGCCTATAGGCTATGTGATGAATTATTCTTTGGGTAAGGTTTCGGCTGAGTTTGGTTACACGCTTATCACCAATGATCTTATCTGGTGGGTTCCATTTTTTCTGATTTTAAAAGAAGTTCACCGAAATGGTTGGAAGCTCACGAATTAAGATTACTAGTCTTTGGTTGCTGTCAGGGTTTTATGTTATCGCAGGAGCGAATCATTTCATTAATCCTGAATTTTATCTTCCATTGATTCCTACTTATTTACCATTTCCCAAAGAGATCAATTTGCTGAGTGGTGTAGCGGAAGTGCTTTTGGGTGTTGGGCTCTTATTAGTTACCACGAGAAAAGCCTCTGCTTACCTGATCGTTGCGATGTTGATCTGCTTTATTCCATCGCATGTTTACTTTATACAGGTAGGGAGTTGTGCAGGAGAGCTATGCGTTGACGAATGGGTTGGTTATTTCAGACTTCTCGTTATTCATCCATTGCTTATACTTTGGGCTGCCTATCATCGGGAATAAGAAAGGCTTAACATCATTAAGGATGGTAAGTCTAAATGAAGTTCAGAATAACAAAATTCTACTCCTCGTAGAGCTTCTTTCCTGCTTCGTAATACTTATCACCTTCTACCCAGAAAGGTGTCTCTTTCATATTACCAATCAATCTTCCAGCATACACATAAGCGCGATAGAAGGTGTATAGGTACTCCATATCTACTGTTTCAAATTCGTCGGAAGGTTGGTGATAAGTTTTAAGTACTTGGGCATCGTACTCATTCACACCCATTCCGAAACTTGGAGCTGGAATCCCTTTTGCAGCAAAACTGACATTATCCGAGCGATCAAACAATCCTTGCTCTTTATACTTTTCATCATTGCCTGCAGTGAGCCCATAAGTTTCTATTGCCTGAATGATTAGCGCACTGGCAGTGGTTCTATCTCGACCAATTACAGTGGCCATTGACGTGTCATTATATCCTCCATTATCACTGTTGAAGCAGAACACAATATCCTTGAGAGGAATAGGGCTATGATTTACAAACCACTTACTCCCAAGTAATCCTTTTTCCTCGCCAGCAAATAGCACAAAAAGAGAAGACCTTTTTGTAGGATATTTTGCTAAGTTTTTTGCAGCTTCTAAAACTGTGATAGTACCTATGCCATTGTCTCGTGTGCCGTTATAGATATTATCACCAGTGCTGTCTGCTCTACCAATTCCCACATGATCATAATGAGCAGAATAGGTCACATAATCTTTATTCAGCACCGCGTCAGTCCCTTCAACTATCCCAACCACATTATGAACAACGAATGATGCGTTATTTACTCCAGTTACTTCAATTTGTACTTTACTTGATTTAGCAAATGCTTTAGAGGCAATTCTATCTGGGTTATACATCAATATTGTTGAGAATTCGGCAAGAGATTCATCCTCATCTAAGATCACTTTATCCCTACTCAGGTATCTGACAAGTAATGGCCAAGGAATTTTTGGAGAAGCATACAACTCAATCAAAGCAAGGGCCCCCGCATCTTTTGCGGCAGCTGTTTTTTCTTTGGTGAGTTTTCGCCATTCTCTAGGACTTTGCGAGATACCATCGCCCGAATTAGAAACGATAACTTTTCCTTTTACATCCTGTGCGGCTATTTCATTCGGTGTTGCATAATCTAGCACGACATGTTCAGCTTCAATATTTATATCTTGTCCACTCGTGTAAAGGAAATTACCCTCTAAGCGAAAGCTTGACGAATCGACTGATATTTTACCAAAGGAGGGTTTTTTGAGGGAGATCATTTTCACAGGTTGCAAATAGTCCGGGTATTCTGGATGCGGTTTTACACCAAATAATTCTAGCTGAGTTCTTAGATACTCGGCAGCTACTTCCAGTCCTTGAGAAGGTGTGTCTCTTCCTTGCAGTGCATCGGACGAAATGAATTTTAGATGAGCAGCTATATTAGCTTTATTGACAGTTTTATCTGTGAGTTTTTTATCCTTTTGTGCCAAAACAGTCCACGAAAGGGTGAAGGCTAAGAGCAGAGTAAGTGTGTTTTTCATTTTGATTATGTGTAATTGTTAATCTTTAAAAATCTTAATTATTGGAGCCTCACCTTTTCTCAGATAGCCTCTATACATACCACTTGTATTGAATGGCATGGAGATGTTTCCGTTTTTGTCCATAGCTATTAAGCCACCTTTCCCTCCCAGATTCCCTATTTTATTCATTACATTTTGAGCAGCTTCTTCTACCGAAAGACCCTTATATTCCATTAGTGCTGAAACATCATGCGCGGCTGCCACACGAATATAATATTCACCATGACCAGTCCCTGAGAATCCACAAGTATTGTTGTTGGCATAGGTGCCAGCTCCAATGATTGGAGAGTCGCCGATTCTTCCCCACTTTTTATTCGTCATACCTCCCGTGGAGGTGCCAGCACAGATATTTCCTTCTTTATCCACAGCTACTGCCCCTACGGTTCCAAATTCTTTTTCTATTCGCTTCACAATTTTGTCGAGCTGCTTTATTCGATGCTCAGTTTTGAAGTATTCTGGATTTACTATTTCTAGTCCTTGCTCTTCTGCGAATTGTGATGCTCCAGCTCCGGATAACATCACATGAGTTGAATTGTCCATTATCTTTCGAGCTGCGAGGATTGGATTTTTGATGGTTTTCGCACCAGCTATGGCGCCAGCTTCAAGGGTTTGTCCATCCATAATACTTGCATCCAATTCATTTTCTCCAGTAGCAGTCAGTACAGCCCCAATACCGGCATTGAAGAGCGGAGAGTTTTCCATCACTAAGATGGCAGCTTGGATAGCATCGCAGCTTGATCCGCCCGATTCGATTACCTGATATCCTTCAATGAGCTCCTCTTCCAATTTCATTCGGTAAGCCTTTTCCGTCAAGGAGTCCATATTTTCTCTTTTTATGGTACCAGCTCCTCCATGGATTACAATGCCAAATTTTGAGTTTTCCTTCACTTTTAGTTCACTTTTTTTGGAGGAATTGCAACTGATCAGTAATCCAATTGAGAATAATAAAATGAAAGAGATTTTGAGGGAGTGGAGACAAGGCATAATTTTTTATGAGCTTGGGTTTCGTTACTTTAGCGCTTATTTTATGGTAAAGTAAAACTTTTATTCATATGGCTGAGAAGACAAAATATTCCGCAGACGAACTAGTCGAGTTTGAAGAGTTAATCAAACTTAAATTAGAGAAATCAAGAGATGAGCTGAGCATCCTAAAGCAATCCCTCACTAGAAGTTCAGATTCTGGAGCTGATGCTAGTCAAGGAGCTGTGAAGACTTTGGAGGATGGAGCTGATACTGCTGAGAAAGAGCAGTTGAGCACCCTTGCCGGACGTCAGCAAAAGTTTATCATCAATTTAGAAAATGCACTTGTAAGAATTAAGAATGGCACTTACGGTGTTTGTATTGATACAGGTAAATTGATCAGTAAAGAAAGATTGAGAGCAGTACCTCATACTCAGCACTCTATAGAGGCAAAGCTGAATGCTAAGAAGTAATGGATTATTTGGCGAATCATCTTGAGGCACTGGTCTTTTGCTCGCCAAAACCTATCACTGAAGAAGAGATTCAGTTGTGCTTAAAAGAGATGTTCGAAGCGGACGTTCCGGCTGAAGATATCTCTGGGGGTATAGCTACGCTCATAGAAAAATTCGATAATGATGAGTATTCATTTGGATTGGTAAGGAGTGGAGGAGGTTATCAATTCTTGACCAAACCCGCATATCAGGCGAGCATTAGTATTTTACTAAAGCAGCAATCCAAAAGGAGACTGTCTAATTCCGCTATGGAGACGTTGGCAATCATTGCCTACAAGCAACCTGTCACTAAAACGGATATCGAACAAATAAGAGGAGTTAATTGTGACTATGCGGTGAACAAATTGCTCGAAAAGGAACTGATTGAAATCAGAGGAAAAGCAGAAACCATAGGGCGACCAATGCTCTACGGAACTAATTCAAAATTCATGGATTACTTCGGGATTAACAACCTCAAGGATTTGCCAACCCCAAAAGATTTCGTCCAAGAAGAAAATGTAATAGGTAAGGAAGAAGAAGCATGACTGAAAAGAGAGGCACCGGGAAACCAAAGCAAGGAGGTGAAAAGAGTAAGCAGGCTTACAATCCAGCACCAAGAGAAATAAGGCTTAATCGCTTTGTAGCGAATGCAGGCGTTTGTTCGCGCCGTGAAGCAGACACGTTGATAGCAGAAGGAAAGGTCAAAGTAAATGGAAAGATCGTAACTGAGATGGGCACCAAAGTGCTTCGCAACGATGATGTGGAGTACATGGGCAGAAAACTCAAGGCAGAATCACCTCAATACGTATTGCTTAACAAACCAAATGATTTCATTACCACTGCGACTGATCCTCAGGGCAGAAGAACGGTTATGAGCTTGGTGAAAACTGCATGCGATGAGCGCATTTATCCTGTTGGGCGTTTGGATAGAAATACAACAGGATTGTTGCTATTCACTAACGATGGTGAACTCGCAAAGAAACTCACTCACCCGTCGCACAAAATCAAGAAGATATATCAAGTCACACTTGATAAGCCGATCACCAATGAGGATTTTGATAAGATTTTGAAGGGAGTGAAACTAGAGGATGGGGTGGCTGCTCCAGATGAATTGGCGGTAGTGTCAGACGACAAAACAGTGCTTGGAATCGAAATACACATAGGTAAAAACAGAATTGTTCGCCGAATTTTTGAGAGTGTGGGCTATCAAGTAGAGAAACTTGATCGCGTTATGTTTGGGCCACTGACCAAGAAGAACCTCTCAAGAGGGAAATTTAGACACCTATCACCCGCAGAGGTCAATCAACTACAGAATATTGGTGGCAAGAAAGCCAACCGAGGTGAGTCTTAGGTTGGCTTTGAGAGATTAGAAATTACTAAGTTGTTTTATTTGACTAAGTCAATTGTAGGTATTCCATGTTAGTGATCTCTCCTGTTCTTTGATCAAAATTGATTATGAAGTAGATGGTTTCATCATTGGAGGGAGAAAACAGAATACTTTCATCTCCATTCGTACGTTTGTTCTTTTGATACCCTGAAAGTTCGCTTACATTATCACCCACTTTAATGCTTACGCCTTTTATTCTT
>CAYGPP010000013.1:33184-48830 GCA_964351885.1 uncultured Marinoscillum sp. | reverse complement strand
TCCTAATACATATAAAAGATCCTTCATATTTGTTAAAATATTTTTCAAATCCTTAATGCCAAGAAGAGCCTCATCTGATTCTGAATATGCATAAAACTCAAGGGTAAACCTATGTCCAGTTCTTAGCATTTTTTGATAAGCTTCTTTCTTAGGTAGTGCAACTGAATTATCAAACTCAATCTTTAACAAATGAAGTCGATTTATATAATCCGAAATCACTGCTAATCTATTTTTCAATACTTCGAAACGGATCTGATTAATCGTAATATTTCGATTTTCTTGTGTAGTTACTTCGTTTCTCTGTGCTAGGACATAAATCACATAAATATTAACAATGGATATACTAACTATGATGAGAGATGAAAAATAGTTAGCAGTAACAGTCCAGTCATTTGGATTTTCAGATAATGGTTGATTGCCAAACTTGATGACATAAAACAAGACAGGAAACATCATTAATGATACAGTCACAAAGAAGAAAATGGAAATCTTTCTTTTCACGTATTATTTTTTAGGATCATAAATTAACAAAAAACGGATTTTAAATATAAAAAATTCTCCTACCTTTAACCTCTCGGAAATTACAGAGCATTCATTTCGCTCAAGAGGATCAACTTTGGTGTATCTCTAAAAATACACACCAGCCAAATTTATCCCATATAATTATACATGTTAAACTCCCAAAGAGCGGTTATAATAACCTGCTCAACGGAACAATTGGAAAATCTGATAACCAAATCAGTAAATGAGGCTATTGCTAAGCATGCCCTAAAACAAGCTTCTAACTCAGAAAAATTAAACCAAAAACAAGCTGCGGACTTTTTAGGTGTCACTCTTCCTACGATAATCGATTGGAAGAAAAAAGGCTTGATCCCTTACCACCAAGTCCCAAACACTAGACGAATTTTTTACTATAAATCTGAGCTGTTGGAGGTCACTCGAAAGTTATGACTTCTCAAAAAGCAAACCCTCAGAAAATTAAACGTATCAGCCCGATCCCCTTTTCTCACAGCGGAGCAGATGCCCAACCGATTACGGTGCAAGGTCTGCCGGAGCTTGCGGAGGTAGCCGAAGGGAAACCTTGCACAAGTAATAAAGGCTTGGGTATAGCTTTGCATGGGAGAAACGGGGAATGCCAACCATGTCTCCCAACCGCCTCTAAGTATAACGGCGGTCTACTTGACAATCAGAAGTTCAAATTCATAATTGGGTTAGATTATCTCACCTTAAATCTGCGTGGGAAACTACCGATTGAAGTTGATGAAGCTACATTGACAAACGGCGATTTCAAGTTCGAGAATGCAGTCAAACCAACAAAGCATTTTGAAACCTTATTCAACCTCTATTATCAGGATACTTTAGTTGGGACACTTCTAGCTTATCCGAGAAGAGGCAATAAGCTAAACCCTGATACAATACAACTGCATATAGAGAATCAGAACTTCTATGATGATACAGACTTAAAAAGCATCATTGAAACCTTCCTATTTCGCTTCTCCATCAAGTACAATAACCTAACGAGGGTTGATGTGTATTTGGATAGTTATGGCTTTCAAAATGGCATTACGCTTAATGACTTGGATTATCTATTGGATGCAGGTGAAATAATTACAAATACCCGAGTAAAGGATAAGAGCAAATACTCGAAAAAGGTAGAAAACAGGTTTATGACTACTGGCTTTACCTGGGGATCGAGAAGTACTGGACGGTATCTAAGGATCTACAATAAGACCTTAGAGCTTTTACATGGTTCAAAAGTATGGATAGATGAACACCACAAATTAAATGGGCTAGTCGATCATGACGTTTTCAGATTTGAATATGAGCTGAAAAACTCATTCCTTAAGCATATCAAGAATTTTGATTGGTCTGATATTTTCAGCACAGAAGGACAATTCGAGTTACTGGATATCGCTCGAAAAGGTCACTTTTCATTCGTGGTAGAAGATGGACAAGTTCGGAATGATAGGAAAACTCCATTCCCTCTATTTGATTGGGACAAGCTTAGACAAACAGCACACTTTGTGTTTGACTATTCGTGGAAACGAAAATTTCCCGTTGGCCATTCATTGCGCTCGGTTCAAGTGATGGTTAGTTCGCTCTTAAAGCACTATGTAATCAATGAACAACCCGAACCAACACTCAATCAAATCAAACAAATTTTAGAGCAGTACAGGCTCAAAGATTGGTTTGAAAAACGCAAAGATGAATACCTCAAGAAGTTTCTTCTTCACCGAGTACACACTTATCAATTCAACAATGAAAAACTAGAAACGCTATGGGATTAAGCCTTAAAGAAACAATTACGATAATGGATTTATACAATTCAATGGATGAAAAATACCCTTGCGATCCTCAAATCCTATCATATCTTGTAGAAATTCAATGTCCAATAAGCTGTAAAGCGCAAGCCTTAAATGACTATAGATTCAATAAGGAGATGGAAACAGAGACAATCCTTTTTGTCTTAGAGAGGATTTCAGAGCTTTGGGAGAGATTTTTTGACTTATAATCAAAAACACAATGAAAATCAAATTTAATAGTGAAATAAATAGGATATAAAAAAAAGCAATTTTTTTTATATCCTTCAAAATCGCTCCAATGGGGTTTTTTTAATGAAGTTTTTATTAGAAAAAACGAGCTTAAAATCCTTCTTTACAGACAGTTATCAACTAATCTCAAATTATTTTCTTATCTCATAAGTGCCTCACAATCAATTGATAATCTTTAGGTAATTAACTTATATTTGTTCCGTCATGAACGGAGCATACTTCAGTTGACAAGAAGTCGCTTGATGAGCTAAGTCAAGAGGTAATAGGTGTCGCAGCCTATCTGAAAAGCCAAAACAGGCTGAGACTCCTAAGTGACATCGTTGAATGAGTGAAGCCCAGTATCGCAAGTGCTGGGTTTCTTTTTTTTCAAAAGTAAATTAATTCAAAGTAATAATTCTGAAGATTGTGGATTAATATCTACTCTGAGTCCTCCAAGAAGTACGTGTTAGATTAAGTAAAATGTCATAATTTTCAAACGAAAATCTTTGACCATTTTTGATTTAAGAACGAGAAATAATTACCTACTCGAAATGTTTTATTCAAAATTACATCTACCTAGAGTAGTTGATAAATTTAGGATTCTCTCAAACTGATGCTTAAATTGAACCGTTAATTAAGTTTTATCATTAATAAAATTTCACGTCTTTGCAATTTTTAGGGGAGTTTGATTTCTGGTTGTTTTTCTTCTTAGGAGGCCTGTCCCTATTTTATAGTATTACTGCAGCGAAATCAGCTAATAAAGCAAGAGTAGCATCTGAAAGTGCAGAGAACGCTGCTAAAGCAGCAGTTCTTGTAAGTCAAATGAAAAATGTTATTTATGAGCTAAGTCAAATAAGTGAACAGCTGAAATTTTTAGACGAAGAAATTAACCATCACCAAGCATGGAGACTGTTCATTGGAACTTCTTCTAAAATCAAAATTCTAATTGGAGACATCGAAAGCGATAATGAAATAAGTGAACAAAAAGTAAAAATCGAAAAGGCTTATATTCATTTAGAAGGACAAATTAACGGACTAAAGAACTCGAAAAAATCACTATTTCAAGAGTTATCCAGTCCAATTGTCAATATTCATCATGAAATCACAGAATTGGTGATAATACTCAATAAGAAAATTACTCAACATGGCTGATAAATATAATTATGAGGAAGTTGTTTTAAAACTGGAACGTTTAACAAAATCTGGAAAAGTCATTTGGATTCAGGCAAGTAAGAATACATATTCCTATTTAAGGGGGGATATGATATTCGAAATTAGCAGGATTAACGCTCCAATTACTTCTGGTATTTATTACCGCTTACAAATTCTTGATGGTCAAGAAAAGATCATTAATCTGGAAAGTGATCTCAATCCTCTTTGGACGGCGACATTTGGTTCAAAGGCTACAAGTAGTTTAAATTCAGAAAACACCTCGTTAAAAATTGATTTGGAGCGACTATTCTTATTTATTGAAGAATATACTCAAGAAAAAGTGCTGAGTCGGATTAATGATGTCCTCGATAAACTTGATGAGTAAACGAGGCGTTCCGTCCCCCATTCCGTCCCCCTAAAAACACTAAACCCCTGAAAACCAATAAGTTAACAGGGGTTTATGTACCTCGGGCGGGACTTGAACCCGCACGACCTTAACGGTCACAGGATTTTAAGTCCTGCGTGTCTACCAATTTCACCACCGAGGCGTCCGACTACTATGTAGCCTTTAAACAAAGATGCCGGACTAAGTCCGGCACTTCGAGCGGGAGACGGGATTCGAACCCGCGACCCCGACCTTGGCAAGGTCGTGCTCTACCAGCTGAGCTACTCTCGCTTATGTTTTGGCTTTCCCTTACATCTTAAGGGACTGCAAATTTAAAAGAACAGGTGAAAAAACGAACAACAATCACAAAAGATTTTTTTGAACTTAATAATAGCTTCAATTATCATTTAAAATAGACCCAAAACCGGTTCAGCTAAGATTTTTCCCACTCATGACCTAAGCTTTACCCACCATAATTACATTAATTATTAAAATTTAATATTTGACAAGTGAAAGATTGATAACCGCCAGAACTTCAATCAACAAAAGCGAACAACATGAATAGCACTCGCAATACCATTAGAAGAGACGCACAGTCTCTAGTACTTATGCTCACATACGGTGAAAACCTTCAAGCACTCAGCTGTGCAGAAAAAATTCGGAGAAATCTTGAAAAGCATATATCCGAGGGAAAGGAACATTACAAATACAACTTGGAAGTAGTAAAACGAGTCATAGCGGAACATGAAGAAAGATTGCTAGAACTAAGCAGACCTAGCACTTTCTCAAACGTGAGCTAGGATTTACCTTTTAGCTCTTCTTTCATTTCATTAATCTTCAGCAATGCTTCTACGGGGGATATGGTATTGATATCTATATCTCGTAGCATCTTCATCACAGTTTCAAATCTTGGGTCGGATTCAAATAAATTCAACTGAAACTGGCTGCTCGGCATCTCCACCAACTTAGCTCTGTCTTTTTCCGATAGCTTCTCTGACTCTAGCTGTTTCAGAATGGTATTGGCTCTTATCACGACTTCATTCGGCATTCCTGCCAATTGTGCTACGTGAATACCGAAGCTATGTTCACTTCCTCCTTCTTGTAGTTTTCTAATGAAAATGATCTTATTCTCTAATTCCTTAACGGCAACATTAAAATTCTTGACACGAGGTAAGTCATTAGTCAACTCATTGAGCTCGTGGTAATGCGTGGCAAATAAAGTCTTAGCTCTATTCTGTGGGTGATTGTGTAAATACTCGACAATCGACCATGCAATAGATATTCCATCATAAGTACTTGTTCCTCGGCCAATCTCGTCCATAAGAACAAGAGATCGGTTGCTCAAATTATTGAGGATACTGGCCGTTTCGGTCATCTCTACCATGAAGGTCGATTCTCCTCGTGACAAATTATCAGAAGCTCCCACTCTTGTGAATATCTTATCTATTAGTCCGATTCTTGCGTGACCTGCTGGAACAAAACTTCCAATTTGCCCCATCAAAACGATCAAAGCTGTTTGTCTCAACAAGGCCGACTTACCCGCCATATTTGGGCCGGTGATGATTATGATTTGTTGCGATTGATCATCCAGAAAAACATCATTGGGAATGTAATCTTCTTCGGCTGGTAGGCTTTGTTCGATCACCGGATGACGCCCAAGTTTGATATCCAATGTGAACTCCTCAGAAATTGATGGCCGGGTATAATTCCACTTCTTTGCGAGTACCGCAAATGAAGCCAAGCAATCTAATGAAGCAATCACTCTGGCATTCTGCTGGATGACTTCTATGTACTCCATCGCGAAAGAGACCAACTCTTGATAAAGTCTAAACTCAATCACAAAAATCTTATCCTCAGCACTGAGGATTTTCTCCTCATAAATTTTCAATTCTTCCGTGATATATCGCTCGGCATTAACCAAAGTCTGCTTTCTAATCCACTCATCAGGAACTTTGTCTTTATGGGCATTGGAGACTTCTAGATAATAACCAAACACCTTATTGTAAGCGATCTTCAAAGAAGTAATCCCTGTTCGTTTGCTCTCACGTTCTTGAATTCCTTTGAGGTAATCTTTACCGGAAAAAGCGAGTTTTCTTAGTTCATCTAGCTCTTTATGGACGCCATCAATTATAATATTTCCTTGAGTGGCATTGAGAGGAGCATCTTCTTTTAGGGTTAACTCAATATTGGTAAGCAAGCCTTCACAGTCATTTAGCTGATCATAATACTGGTTGAACACAGCATTTCCTGACGCCTTCAATTGCTCTTTGATCGGTAAAATTTGCTTCAGACTTTTCTTTAGCTGAACCAATTCACGTGGATTAATCCGCGCAGTGGCTACTTTGGAGATTAGTCTTTCCAAATCTCCTATTTGCTTCAAATGTGATTTGACTTCTGAGAACACGTCTTCGTTCTCCATCAACGCTTCCACAGTATTGAGTCTCCTGTCAATCTGATCTTTATCTTTCAGCGGAAGTACCATCCACTTGCGGAGCTGACGGCTTCCCATCGGAGTTTCGGTCTCATCCAATATATCGATAAGCGCAGTGCCATCAGGTTGACTGGGCTGGATGAGTTCCAAATTCCGAATGGTAAACTTATCTAGCCAAACATACTGCTGCTCATCGATCCGAGAAAGATGACCTATATGCCTGACTTCTTTGTGTTCTGTCTCTTCGAGATAAAATAGAATAGCCCCAGCAGCGACAATCCCTGCTTTCATTTCTTCTACACCATAGCCTTTAAGGTTAGCTGTGTTGAAATGTCGGATTAGTTTGTCGTATCCGTATTCATGGGTAAAAATCCACTCTTCTAGGTGAAAGTGATTTTGATCGCTACTGAATGATTTCTCAAAAAGATCTCTCTTATTTTTCGAAAAGAGAATCTCTGAAGGTTGAAATCCTTGAACCAATTTCTCTACATACTCTAGACTTCCTTGCGCAATTAAAAATTCTCCGGTTGAGAGGTCCAAAAATGAAACTCCTGTAGTGTGGTCATCAAAGTGGACAGAAGCCAGAAAGTTGTTTCTTCGCTGATCCAACACATTATCATTGAGCGACAGACCAGGTGTGACAAGTTCCGTGACCCCTCTTTTGACAATACCCTTGACTCCTTTAGGATCCTCCAGTTGGTCACAAATAGCCACACGATTACCGGCACGAACGAGTTTCGGTAGATATACATCCAAAGAGTGATGCGGAAATCCGGCTAACTCGATGTGCTTGGCAGAGCCGTTAGCACGCTTGGTGAGGACAATATCCAGCACCTTACTTGCCTTAATGGCATCTTCTCCGAACGTCTCGTAAAAATCACCAACTCGAAACAAGAGCAACGCTCCCGGATACCTTGCCTTGATGGCATTGTATTGTTTCATCAATGGAGTTTCTGCTGGTTTTGTGGATTTCGCCATCCCTAAGATTGGTGGTAATTTTGGTGGATAATAATCGATCGGAATCAAAGGCAATATTAAGGAAAGCGAAGCGCATGCGAAAACTAAAAAATGAAGAGCTCAGTAGATTAGAGCCTGAGGAATATAAAGCTGTTGAAAAGCTTGATGCCTGTATCATATTGGATGATATCCGCAGTATGAATAATATCGGTAGCGCGTTTAGAACTTCGGACGCTTTTCGCATAGAAAAAATTCATCTCTGCGGGATTACCGCCAAACCTCCTCATCGTGATATCAACAAAACCGCACTTGGCGCTACTGAAACTGTTGATTGGGAACATCACGAAAGTATAGCTGAGTTGTGCAGTAAGTTGAAGTCAGATGGTTACCAAATTGTCTCCGTTGAGCAAGCAGATGAAAGCACTTCCCTCCTTGATTTTCAACCTAAGCCTTCTCAGAAATATGCTTTTGTATTTGGTAACGAAGTGTTTGGTGTGAATGAGGAGGTGGTGGCTAATTCTGATATCGTCTTGGAGATTCCTCAATTTGGGACGAAGCATTCGCTCAATATTTCCGTGAGTTTGGGAATTGTCGTGTGGGATTATTGTTCTAAAGTCAAGGTTTAAAACCTCACTCCCAACCCTATATAAAAGTTTCTTGGATTGGCAGGGATTATACCTGGTCCGGGGTAGCCTGCAGCACGGCGTGTGTAGTATGATTCATCGGTGAAATTGTTGATGCCCGCTTCTAATTTGAAATTTTTATATTCATAGTCTGCAGATATATCCATCACCCAATATGATGGAATGAGTCCATTTACAGCTCCGACAGTCGCAATTGTAGCGTTGGTGGCATCTGTAAATTGACGGGTGACATGTGTAAACAGATAGGAAATAGCGAAATTGCCTTTTCTGTAAGTCGCTCCAGTTTTTAAGTTGGCCGCTGGTACAAGTTCGACTTCATTACCAGCTACTCCCGTAATCCGACTCGTGAGGTATTCGGATTTAATAAATGCCAAATTGACGAAAGTCGAAAGCTTAGCATTCATCTTGTCGGTTCCGAATACTTGAAGCCAGTCCACTTCTCCATAAGATTCCAAGCCCAAGATATTCGAGTCACCAATATTGGTACGGAAGCGGCTTCCAGAGTCATTGAGTGTAGCACCAATCCGCTGATTATACCTGAGATAAAACAGTGAAACGTCATACGAAAAGACTCCTTTCTTTGACCCCCTGATTCCCAAATCAAAATTGTAACCAAACTCATCATCAATATTTTCATCCACTACCAAAGACGGATTAATCACCCGAATGTCATTGAAGTTGATGGACCGATAATTTTGTGAAATATTGGCATAGAGCTCCTTTTCATCCAGCTTGTAACTCATACCTAAGCCTCCGATCAAAAACGATCTCGGGTTGATCTTATCCTCATCACGGCGCTGAATAGAGAGAATATTGCCAGCCAAATCTCGATTAGCAAAGAGGAAATAACCATTGGCCACTGTCTTGATATACTCGTATCGCAGACCTGGGGTTAGGCTGAATTTCTTTGTGATATTGAAGACATTTTCTGCGAATAAAGAAACGTTTCTATTCGGGAAATTATAATTGGAGTAATTGGATGAATCTTGATTTACATAGTCAAAATCTGCGGCGAACGCATTAGACCCATCTCCTTGCTCACGATCTGTTCTTCCAAAATAAAGCCGATTGCCTACAACCAAAATTGACTTTTTATCAAAAAGATCATAGTGAAAAACAGCCCTCAGCTCATTCCCGAAATTCAAATATTCGTCTTTAAGCAAATTACGATTTTCATCAGTATTGTCTTCAATAGCGATGTTTTCCAGATTCCCAACTGCATAACGATTGGCTGATAGCAAAAAGCTGCGATTGTTGAACTTGAGCTTGTACGAAACACGGTAGTTCCACTCCATAGCGGTAAGATCCCAGCCAACTTCAAACCAGTTACGCTCTCGCTTAGACTGCTTGGGATCATCGGCAAAATCTGTGTCTGCTAATCCTCCGGGCTGCTGAGCTAGATAAGTCATATGCGTATGCTCAGCTTTTACACCTAAAAAAGGTGAGAAATCATAGGTGAACGATCCAAAAAAGTTGTGTTGATTTTGCTGGGAATTGGGACGCCAACCTTCGCTCGATTTGTATTGATAGAAGGTGTAATAATTCAATTTACCCACGGTACCACCGAGGCTATTAAAAGAATTGAATAGGCCAAATGAACCAACCGTCTGAGTGGAACTCAACTCTACTTTTTTGTCTTTAGGCCCTTGGTTGAACTCAAAGTTGAGCATACCACCGAACTGCGTGCCGTATTGCAACCCAGCAGCGCCGCGAACTACTTCTATTTGCCTTAGTGCTTGAACAGGCGGTGTATAATAGCTCTCTGGATAGCCCAATGCATCCGCCGAGATATCATAGCCATTTTGCCGTACATTAAAATTGGATGTACGATTTGGATTCAATCCTCTGCCTCCTATACCAAGGTTGATTCCGGCACCATCACTTTCCCAAATATTCAGGCCAGGTACTCTTGCGTATACTTGTCTCCCTACATTAGCGGCCTTGTTGCCAACGATCTGATCTACCGCAATCAATTCTGTCTTCTTAGCTTCATAAATCGCCGATCCGCTTACAGACTCAAGCCAGCTTATCCCGAGTTCTTCAGAGCGAGAATCTTGAATGGTAACCTCTTCGAGCTCTGTTTTGAGCTCCAAAAGCGTAAAAGAAAGTCGTTGATTGGAGCTGGAACCAATGATGACTTTTTGTGCATTGGTTCGATAACCCGGAATGAAAGCCACCATAGTATATTCACCTTGCTGAAGGTTATCAAATCTAAACTCCCCATTGGCATCTGTTTTGGTTTGAATATCCGTTCCGTCCACAAAAATCATAGCGACCATAGGCAAACCACTCTCATCCTGAACAACTCCAGAAATTTGCTGACTCCATGCCGTGATACACATGAAGCATGAACCTAAAACTAATAGCCACTTACTCATCATCCAATATCCACTCTTTGTGTCTCCAGCTATTTTTTACCTTCGTTAAATCAATACTTGGATCAATAAATTGACGGCTTTTGCGCCCATTGAGCGTCACGTGAACATCAGCGGTAATGACTGGGCCTTGCATGCCCTTTGATTTGTATTTCTCTTCCAGAAAATGTGCGTATTGAACAATCATGTCAGGCTGAGTCGCCATCATTTTTTCCTGCTGTGGAGTGAGGTATTCGTAATTAGGCTGAAAAAATGCCTTTTTCTGATCGCAATCCCTCACATAAAACGAAGCGTGTCCTGCTTTCTCCATCAACATGACTCGCCACGAAAAACGATAACCTTCCTCAGTCCAAAATAAATTTCCCGGATACATCAAATAGCGCATTGGTAGCAAAAGTTGGACTCCAATAAAGACTGCTAAAAGGCTCTTTTGATAACGGGGTATTTTTAGCTCAGAACTTTGAGCTTTAACATCCCAGTTAGTGATCTTTTTAAGCCATTTGAGACCTATTTCATGATACTGGAAGGGGAAAAAAATCGTTGTGATGACGATCATTATCAATGGAAACATTCCGATAGGAAACAACCACCAAGTCATCAAATGAAATAGAATGACCGCTACATAGGCAAAAGCCCATACTCTTTTGATGGACAGTAAGAATGGAATGGTTGTATCATAGAGCATCCCAAACCAACTAAAAATATATGCTGTGATCTTGTATCGGAATAGCTCACCAACAACTGGCTTGTATGCATTGGCGCTGAGCCATAGTTTCATTGGCTGTGCTCTGAGTAACCAGTCTGCGTTTATCTTGGCTATCCCAGCAAAGAAGTAAAGCACGCCCATCTGAAAACGGAGAATATTGATGTAACCGACTGGAATAAGTTCTAATGTCTTGACTTTTCTCCATTTAACATCCAATGAAAAATCACGATGAGCAGGAATGAAAATCATCAGAAAGGAAATCAAGCTAACAAAATAGTAGTGATTGAGGTAATTGGTCTTGTCCAACAATTCCACATAAGTGAAAAGCAAGAAGAAGCTGACCGAAGCTAATCTATAATACAGCCCAACAATGATTAATAAAGCACTCACTGCCATTAGCCCAAAAACAAAATACATCCCATTCCCCGGAAAGGGCTCCAAGCCATTTATAAATGGGAAAAAGAACTGCGGCTCGATGTATTGCTCAGCGATCCAGCCTTTGGTCCAGAATCTGACTGTGGACACAAACATGAGTAGCCCATATAAAAGCCGAAAGGTTACCAGCGGAGCGATGGTAACCTTCTTAGCAAAGAATCGGTTGATGGTTGATTGATAATAATTAGACATCAATCACCATCATTGTCCTGATAAGTAATCACCACGCCGAGCGTAGAAGCCATGTCCGTTTTGAAAAGGAGGACCAAATCTTGCATGTCAGAAAATACTCTGTTGACAGCATCTACATCATTTACTATCTGATCTGGAAGTGGGTCTGAAAGTACGGCAACAGATGCCTTCACAGTCTTAAACTGGGTCTCAATTCTGGTAGGTAGCTCTTCATTTTCCGTAGTAGTCCCGCCTATTTCCTTGAGGTAATCATCAAAGCCAACTCCATCTACACCTAAATATAGATGATAAAACGCATCTACGCTTGCTGCCAGTAATTCCACAGAGTACCCTGCAAAATATGCTTCCGTATTTTCCACCACAGCAACTCCGTTGGATCGCATACCAGCTGGAATCCCTACTTTTCCATCACGTACTTGACGCTCGAAAGTAATGTTCCATGCATTGATAATCTGCGCAACAGAGCTACCCACATTCATCCCAAAAGCATCTTCACTGGTGAATTTTGCGATGTGGTTGCCTCCATTTTCCGACCAATCATCGTATACCGCTTCACACACATTCTGGATTTCTGATGTCACCTCTTTGAGGTATTGAATCCGGCTTTCGTCAAATAGCCCAAGCAATTCTTCATCTGAAAGAGTCTTAGAATAAAGTAAATATCCTAGGCTCGGAAACCCACGCGCATCGGAGTTGCTCAAAGCATTGAGATCATAACTGCCTTCTGTAATATTCCTTTCTATTTGATTTTGATCTACAGGGTAAATATTCAACTTAGCTGAGATTCTACGCAGCTCGGCAGGGCCAAACTGAAATGGAATACATGCTTGCCATGCCAATCTGGTTTGAAATAGCTGCTCACGCAGCGCCTTGAGGTTAGCTTGAGACGGATCAGATTCGAATGCCTGCACGCTGGTATTTAACAAATTAGTCTCATCACTAAGCGACTTATAAGCAGGCACAATGATGCTATTGCCAATGTTTTGAAGGAGCGGTCCTTGTTCAAAATTGTTGGTCCTATTAAGCACGCTTTTCTCCATATCGCACGATACGAATAGGCAAGAACTTAAGATTGAAATTATAAAAACTCTCATGGGTAAATAATGGATCTTGTTTTCAGGTTTGAATTGACTATAAGTCTTGTGCGAAATCAGCTAGTGAGGGATAAGCACTCACGATAGAACTTCGTGCATTATTAAGCCCTTCTACTGTAATTGTCCAAAAATCACCGTCAGTCCCGAAATGCTTATTCAAGATCAAATCAAGTTGTTCATCAGTAATACGCTTAATCGGACTGTATTTGAGTGCCATTGCAAACCCATAGCCTTCAGAAATATGGTGAAAAAGATTGCCTATGTCAGCACTATTAAGGTCACGGATGCCATCATTGATGTAGTGTATTGTAGTGGCTGCTGCTAATAATTCAAACTCTTGGTAGATCAGCTCACTAGCCGCATTCATTGCGTCATAATCTTTATTCACAATAGCTGTTCTGCCAGCTAAGTACGCATCTTTCAATTTAGTAACCGTACCTGTATAGCGCTCTCTTCCGTACGAATAATTTCCCCAAAACCGGTTCTCACCTTCGGTATCAAAGGCCGTGTTGACTCCCCAATACCCAAACGCCTCATCCCAGTGATGCTCCATGGCAGTGTAGTTCGTCCCTTCAACCAAATCTTCATTGCTGATGTCAATACCAATTTTGGAATCTGTCAAGTAGACATTGTAAATCTGATGAAGAAAAACAGCCCCCATTAACCCTTTCTCAACTAATTGGGTGTATTCCCACCCTTTATCATCTACTAAGATATTGTTACCTGCACCTCTAGAAACCAATCCCGATTTACCTTGATCAGCGGCGGCAGTAGAGCCACTTGCCAGAGCAGTAGAAATCAGGATTTCCTTAAAGAAAGTAATGTCTGTTATAAACGTTTTGCTCTCCAAATTCTTAGTGCTACTATTCAAGTCTTCGTTTTCGAAAGGAGAATTCTCATTGGCGTACATATCCAATAATGTAGATTCGTCAAGTTGTTCACCAATATTCGCAGTAGCGATATACGCCTTCATTTCTGCTAACATATCTAGTCGCTCTGTTTGACCAGTGTAGCTTACAGTTGATTCTCCGTTTCTTGAAAACTCATAAGTCGCTGGTCTCTCAATTCCTCTTGAAACATCGTCAGAATCATCGCATGACACACAGAACGCCATGTTCAACACAACTGCCAATTTCAAACCATGGGATTTCATTAAGTTCATTCTTTCCACTTATTTGTATTCGTTCTAAATAAGAGCAAAGATGAAGCAGAAACGTATATAATTCAATCGCTATAGCTAGGCAAAATGCAATTTCACTATGACTAGTCGCGGATCACTATAAGTAGTGATCGACCAAAAAACGTGAGGATTATTGCTTGATGATTTTTTTCGCAGCACAGGTTTCACAGCCAGATTGGCCTTTACCTGAAAAGGACAAATAAAACCCCCTGCAAAGAAAAAAGCCCGCAACTAGAAAAAGCCCGATGACAAGGATGGTCTGTACCATTAGCTTAATAATTGATAAGTAAGTAATGCCGCCAAATAAGCAAGAACTGTCATATACACCAATTGTATCAATGGATATTTCCACTTTTTAGTTTCACGGAGTACAATGGCCAGTGTACTCATACATTGCATCGCAAAAGCATAAAAGATCATCAGAGATAAACCAGAAGCAAGAGTATAAACAGGTTCTCCCGTCAGCTGATTTTTCTCGCTCCGCATACGTTCCAACAAGGTGCGATTATTATCAAAATCTTCTCCTACACTATAAATGGTTGCCATTGATCCCACAAAAACTTCGCGTGCTGCAAATGAAGTAATGAGTGCGATTCCTATCTGCCAGTTGTATCCTAAGGGTGCAATTGCTGGCTCAATAGCATGACCCAATATTCCAATATAGGAGTTAGAGAGGCTTACCGAGGCAACCTTCTGGTCATATTCAACCTGAGCTTCTGGGGAGCTTGGAGGGGGAATTGCCTGAATTGCTTGCTCCATGCGATCTCCAGGACCGAATGTGGCAAGCACCCACAAAATGATAGAAATACTAAAGATGATTTTTCCGGCATCAAACACAAAAATCCTAACCTTCTCTATTAAGGTTATGACCAGATTACTCCATCGTGGCATTTTGTAAAGAGGGAGTTCCATTACTAGAAAACTGGATTCTTTAGTTCTGATAATAAACTTGAAAATCAAAGCAACTAACAAGGCCGCAATAAGCCCAATAAGGTACAATCCAAGTAAAACAAGTCCCTTGAGGTTAAATGGTCCAATAAAAGTGTCTGGTACGACTAGTGCGATAAGCAGTGTATATACAGGTAATCTCGCCGAGCAACTCATAAGTGGCGTAACCATGATGGTAATCAAACGCTCCTTCCAGTTGTCAATCGTACGAGTGGCCATGATAGCCGGTATTGCGCAAGCTACCCCTGAGATCAAAGGCACAACACTTCGCCCATTCAAACCAAAAGGGCGCATCAATCGGTCTAGAATGAATACGACACGACTCATATACCCTGTCTCTTCTAAAATAAAAATGAATCCAAAAAGCAAGGTGATTTGCGGAATAAAAATAGCCACTCCACCTAGCCCAGGAATAATTCCTTCGGCTAACAAATTGGTCAGCATTCCTGGAGGTAGCGTGTCCTTTATCCATTTGCTAGAGGCAAGAAATAAGGTGTCGATCAAATCCATCGGCCATTCTGCCCAAGCATAAATCGACTGAAACATGGCAAGCAAAACCCCAATAAAAATGAGATATCCAAACAAAGGGTGAGTCAAAATCTTATCCGTTATCCGG
>CAYGPP010000013.1:0-33174 GCA_964351885.1 uncultured Marinoscillum sp. | reverse complement strand
GCCTTTTGATCATGGATTGTTCCATTGGCTTCTGCCGAATCACAAACCCTAAAACCTGTCTTATTTTTTTGTAACGTGCTTCTACTCGCTGTTTTTGTTCTAACTGATCGGAAATCAAAAACTGACCTTCATCAAACTCTCCACTGCTAAATGGTTGATTAGCAGTTGGTACCTCGTTTTGAGTAATAGATTCGATCAGTTCATTGATACCCTTACCCGTACGAGCCATAATGGGAATAATGGGAATGCCCCCTAAGAGCTCACTCAACTTTGGTAAATCAATGAGTAAACCTCGTTTGTCGGCAATGTCTGTCATATTGAGCGCCATCGTGACTGGCACGCCCATATCTAATACTTGGGTAAATAAAAGTAGGCTCCGTTCAAGGTTAGAAGCGTCCAACACGACAACAATTCTATCAGGATAATCAGCGTGCGACTTATCACTTAGAATGTCAAAAACAACTTGCTCATCCTGAGTTTTCGGATAGAGACTATAGATACCCGGAAGATCTAGAATTTCGTGAGGGGTCGAGGACTTTCTGAGAGCACCAGATTTTTTATCTACGGTAACACCCGGAAAATTCCCAATCTTTTGGTTAAGCCCAGTTAATTGATTGAATACGGAGGTTTTACCCGAGTTGGGATTTCCAACTAATGCAATTTTCATATTACTCCACCTCTACTAATGATGCTTCTTCTCTTCTAAGTGAGAGCGTGTAGCCATCCAAATCTATCGCGATCGGCCCACCAAATGGTGCTTTGAATACAACTTGAACTGCTTTTCCAGGATACATCCCCATATCCATTAGCTTGGAGGCAAGACCATTGGCAGAAAGTCCTTTAATGGTTTTTAATTGATTCAGCTGAAGATTATCTAAGGTCAACATATTGTCCTGCAAAGGAACTTGTCTCTAATGGATTTCACAATAGCCATTTCTAGTGAAAAGATGTGATTTAAATCATGCCTTAGCCAGACCGCTTTCCATTGCATAGACGATCAGCTCAGCAGGAGATTTCAAATTGAGCTTTTTCAGAATGTTCTTACGATGAGAATTGATTGTATGAATACTTAGATGAAGCGCTTCCGCAATATCCGCGGTTCGATATCCTTTAGTAATCAATTGAAGTACTTCAAATTCTCTGTTTGAAAGGTCAGTTGGTTCGCATCGCGTCTCAGGAGGTCTGCTTTCATCCTCAATCAGCAAATCCAAAATACTGTTACAGAAAAAACGATTGTTTTGCGCCACAGAATCTATTGCATTCAGGATTTCGTTTTGGCTGCACTTCTTAGTTACTACTCCCTTTATTCCCATCTCCAGCAACGACTTGATGGCCGGCTTGCTATCCTCATTTGTAATGATCAATACATTGGTAGCCTTTGAATGCACCACTTGCTTAAGAATAGACAGCAGCACGGGATCTTGGCTTTTGTAATCCATTACTAACACGTCAGGATGCAATTCCAAAGCCTTGGTCAACAAATGCTCTGGTTCCTCTACTACACCTAGCAAATCAAGATCTGTTTTCTCCCCTATGAGATGAATCAAACCAGCTCGAGTTAGGAACTGAAAATCAGAAATGAGTACTGTTGTCTTTTTCATTTATTTAGAATAATTCTAAACTACGCAAACCTACTATGAATTCATCAAACCGACAATCTAACTATATGGTTCAGAATTAAGTTATCTGTTGTTTATCAAGTAATTTTGTTGATACTAATCAACGCACAAAATCTAATACAATGGATTATAGAATAGAGCATGATACCATGGGGGAAGTGAAAGTCCCAGCTGAAAAATACTGGGGAGCGCAAACCCAGCGTTCGAAAGACAATTTCAAAATTGGTGGTGCCAATATGCATATGCCAATGGAGATCATTGAGGCTTTTGCTATTTTGAAAAAATCTGCGGCAGAAGCGAATAGCGATTTAGGCGTGCTCTCTAAAGACAAATCCGATTTGATTGGTAAAGTCTGCGATGAAATTCTTGCAGGAAAACTCAATGATCAATTTCCACTAGTCATTTGGCAAACTGGATCAGGAACACAATCAAACATGAACTGCAATGAAGTGGTAGCCAACAGAGCTCATGTAATTAATGGTGGCTCTTTAGCCGATGATAAGCAATCAATTCATCCGAATGATGATGTGAATAAGAGTCAATCCTCTAACGATACCTTTCCTACAGCAATGCATATTGCCTCTTATAAGTTGGTGATAGAAAACACCATCCCGAAAGTGACGAAGCTTCGAGACACATTGAAGGCAAAGTCTGACGAATTCCAACATGTTGTGAAAATTGGTCGGACTCATTTTATGGATGCTACGCCGCTGAGTTTAGGGCAAGAATTCTCAGGGTATGTGTCACAATTAGATCACGGACTCAAAGCTCTTAATAACACTTTGGCGCACCTCAGCGAATTGGCGCTTGGGGGAACGGCTGTAGGCACTGGGTTGAATACCCCAGCGGGTTATGATGTTTTGGTCGCAGAAAAAATTGCTAAAAATGCCAACCTCCCCTTTGTAACTGCCGACAACAAATTCGAAGCTTTAGCTGCGCATGATGCGATCGTCGAAACACATGGAGCATTGAAACAACTAGCAGTAAGTTTGATGAAAATCGGAAATGACGTGAGAATGCTTTGCTCCGGACCAAGAAGTGGAATTGGCGAAATTATTATTCCTGAAAACGAGCCCGGATCATCCATCATGCCTGGAAAAGTAAACCCTACCCAATGTGAAGCATTGACGATGGTGTGTGCTCAGGTCATGGGCAACGATGTGGCAGTTTCTGCTGGGGGTATGTTTGGTCAATTTGAACTAAATGTATTCAAGCCTATGATGGTGTATAACTTGCTCACATCTGCTCGATTAATTGGTGACGCTTGTGAATCTTTCAACGATAATTGTGCTGTAGGAATAGAACCTAACTACCCAGTTATTAAGGAAAAACTAGAGAATTCATTGATGCTTGTAACGGCTCTTAACACCCACATAGGTTACGAAAAAGCGGCTAAAATTGCTAAAAAGGCACATAAAGAAGGGTCTACATTGAGGAAAGCTGCAGTAGAATTAGGATATTTGACCAGCGAACAATTTGATGAATGGGTCAAACCTGAAGATATGATTGGAAGCTTGAAGTAGTAATATTTTTGTATTTTCAATAGTTATTTTAGTACTTTAGTACTCGTTACGTAAATAATTCTGAATCAACAGTTTAAAACATGAAAAGGATCATCACATTATCACTCTTAATTTTCTTTGTAGCAGTTGGATTTAATGCAACTGCTCAAATGTCAAAATCAGAACAAAAAGAGTGGAAAAAAAGAATAAAGGCTCTTGAGCCAGAACAGTTCAAAATCATCGTAGAAGAGAATAAGTCTCTGAAAAGCCAAACCGCAAGTTTGAAAAACGAACTAGCTGGTGTAGATGATAAGCTTGCCGATAAGGATGAGCAAATTTCATCTTATCAAGATCAAGTGTCAAAATTGCGTGACCAATTGGCCGCTGCGGCCTCTAAGCCTGCTCCAAAGCCAGTAGCTCAAAATATTAGTTCTCTTGATGAAAGTACTGGAGTGATTTTCAAAGTGCAAATCGGTGCATTCAGCAAAAAGGATTTATCCAAATACAAGAAAGCTAAAAACTTTGCTCAGGAGTCTGAAAATGGTGTAAACAAATTCACTATTGGTGCCTTCCGAGATTATTGGGAAGCTGATACATTGAAAAAGTATTTGAGAGAAATGGGTGTGAAAGATGCATTCATTGTTTCTTACAAAGACGGTAAAAGAGTAGACATTAAAGAAGTTCTCGAAGGAGTTACTAAATAACGTAACGCTCAAATTCATTTATTAAAAACCCTTCGGTCTATCGAGGGGTTTTTTGTTTGTCGTAGCTTTGCCAGCCAATTGTTCAAGATGATCCATTACAAGACTAAAGAAGAAATCGAGCTGATCAGACGCAGTGCACTGATCGTTTCGCAAACACTCGGATTAATGGCCGAGAAGATTCAGCCTGGCGTTACTCCTCTCGAACTTGATAAGATCGCGGAAGAATTTATTCGTGATCAAGGAGCGAAACCTGGCTTTCTTGGGTTGTATGATTATCCCAACACTATCATTACCTCCGTCAACGAACAAGTCGTTCATGGACTCCCTACGAAGCGTCCGCTACAAGAAGGTGATGTGGTAGGACTTGATTGTGGTGCATTCAAAAATGGATTCTATGGTGATCATGCTTATACTTTTGCTGTTGGTGAAGTAACGAACGAGATTAAGCAATTGCTCAGAGTGACCAAAAAAAGTCTCGATCTGGGTATAGAACAAACAGTAGCTGGCAATAGAATGGGAGATATTGGCCATGCCATACAGACTTATACTGAGGGATTTGGGTACGGAGTTGTACGGGAGTTAGTAGGACATGGATTAGGAAAGAAAATGCATGAATCTCCAGAAGTGCCTAACTATGGGAAACGTGGAAAAGGTTCTAAAATTAAAGAAGGACTGGTGATCGCGATCGAACCTATGATCAATATGGGCACGAGGAGAGTAATACAACTAAATGATGGGTGGACCATTATCACTGCGGACAGAATGCCTTCTGCTCATTTCGAACATAATATAGCCGTGCTAGACGGCAAGCCGGAGGTGTTGTCCACTTTTGATTTTGTCGAAGAAGCTCTTAAAAAATCAGGTGGCTTTATCAGCTAAGTGCTAATAAAACAAATGAACCTCAAAAACCATATTACTCTCAATCGCAAAGCTATTTTGATAACTTTGCCCCGCTGTGCTCATTAAAAAAATAAAGTTCTCGACTATCCTCATGCGTTTCTTAGTCTGGCGACTAAGACATATCAGCGATAACAACTTCTTGCTCATTGTGGCAAGTATCATTGGACTAACCGCAGGTTTGGCTGCTGTCACACTCAAAAGCACAGTACATTTTGTCCAGCGCCTACTTCAGCAAAACATAGATTTTACCAAAATCAATTACCTGTATCTAATCTATCCGGCAATTGGTATTCTCCTCACGGTACTGATTAGAAAGTACGTGGTAAAAGACACGCCAGGACATGGAATCACCAGAATTCTAAGAGCCATTTCTAAAAATTCAAGTGTTATTAGGAAACGCTACATGGTTTCCAATATGCTCAAAAGTGCCGTCACGGTAGGTTTTGGTGGATCAGTAGGTCTGGAAGCACCAATAGTAGTGACAGGATCGGCCATTGGTGCCAACATAGGGAGGTTCGTACACCTAGATTACAAAAAACGCACATTACTCATAGGATGTGGAGCAGCTGGAGCTATTGCGGCCATTTTCAACTCTCCAATAGCCGGTGTAATATTCGCTATTGAAGTCATTCTTACAGAAGTTAAAATCAGCAAATTCATCCCCATTCTAATCGCTTCAGTAAGTGGTCAGTTGGTTTCGATCATTTTGCTTGGTGACGACCAACTATTCTCATTCAGACTTATTGATGCATTTACGGCCAGTGATACTCCTTTTTACATATTACTGGGAATAGCCTGCGGTCTGGTCTCATTGTATTTCATTCGCATCATCAATTATGTAGAAAACGCTCTAGAGTCTGTCGAAAATGCGTATTCGCGAGCATTACTCGGTGGATTAGGCCTGGCACTAATCATATTTGTATTGCCTCCTATATATGGTGAAGGCTATGATTCGATCAAAGCCCTTCTCAATGGTAATGAGGTGATGTTCTTCAGCGAAAACTTTTTATACAGTCTGGGAGACCAGCAACTTATCGCGCTAGGATTCCTCTTTTTAATCATCGTAGCTAAGCCATTTGCTACTGCGTTCACTTTAGGCGCTGGAGGTAGTGGAGGAGTCTTTGCTCCATCACTATTTATGGGAGGAGTCACAGGTTTTCTCTTCGCCCGATTAGTTCAATTCGTCTCCCCATCTACAGACATTAGTACAAGTAATTTCACCTTGGTCGGAATGTGTGGAGTAATGAGCGGCGTATTACATGCTCCACTGACAGGTATATTCCTGATCGCTGAGATCACAAGCGGGTACATGTTATTTGTTCCGTTAATGCTGGTATCGGCCATCAGTTTTACAACTATCTCCTATTTCGAAAAACACAGTATTTACACCAAGAAATTAATAGAAAAGGGTGACCTAATACAGCACGATAGTGATCTTATTGTATTGAGCTTAATTGACTTACAAAAAATTATTGAAAAAGACTTACTGACTATTCATCCGGATGCCACACTAAAAGAACTGGTGGAATTGGTGAAAATTAGTAAGCGAAATATTTTTCCTGTTGTGAATGAACACAACGAGCTAGAAGGTATCGTCACTCTGGATCACATCAGAGAAATCATGTTTGACCCGGAAAAACAATATGAAATTATTGTTAAAACCATCATGCAAAAACCTCCTGCATCTGTGAAAACCTCAGAAAAAATGCAATCCGTGATGAATAAATTTGAACGTACACAAGCATGGAATCTGCCCGTCATTGATGATGGTATATACCTCGGATTCATATCTAAATCGCGTATTTTCAATGCGTATAGGAAGAAATTAATCCGTCAGACTAAGGAGTGATTTCACCAAGTTTCTGAATATCAGTACCTTACAAATTAACTTCTCTTTTTAGTGATTTCAATTCTTCGCTAAACTTATCCACAGTAATCTCATTTAATAAGAGCAATTTAAATCATTGTATTTCAGGTGTTTATGGGTCAAAAAATCCGCTCTGTGGATAAAGTGCATAAAATGTTGATAATTTTCTTACCAAGAGTTTTGAGATTAAAATAGATTGATTAGTCAATTGTCTTACTTCCTCTACATACGATTATTGATGTACAATTGATCACCTCTCGGCATTCTGCTATTCCTAAGTAGATGGATTATTAGAAAAACATTAACGCAGTAAGCGCCTACACTCCCAAAAGGATTTATTCTCTTGAAATAATTATATTTTATTCAATTATCAAAACTTAACACCACTGAATACGTAGAGGGTATCAGGATGAAAATAATTCTCATAACTACTGCACTGCTTTTCGCTCAAGTGACATTCTCACAGAATGTGACTCCTATAGGGTTGGAGACTTTGCAGGAAGAGATGTCTCAAAATAGTAACGAGCTAAGAGTTTATAATTTTTGGGCTTCTTGGTGCGGGCCATGCATTAAGGAAATGCCTTACTTCGATGAACTCTCGAAAAACACCACCGTGACCTTGGTCAGCTTAGATTTTAAAGAAGACATCCAAAAAGCCATTAACATCCTGACTAAAAAGAAGATCGGTCTTTCCTCTTATCTACTAACCGAAGAGGATATGGATAAATATGTTTCCGTTTTGGGTGAAAGTTGGTCGGGTGCTATACCCGCTACGGTTATAATATCATCTACCGGAGATCGGTATTTCTTTGAAAGAAGTTTTGAAAAAGAAGAGCTCTTTGAGCTTGTAGCAAGTATTAAATCAAATTGAACCTATGAAAAAGCCATTTCTAATTGTTGCTGGAGTTTTAGTCACTGTTACGGTGCTCGCTATTAGTGCCATGGATACCATGGAAGAAGACGGGTATGGAGTTGGAGCATACGTAGAGGATTTCAAACTGCCAAATGTGGACGGGAAATCCGTATCACTAACTGGTGATGCCTTGGCTAAGGGCTACATCGTGGTATTCACATGCAATACTTGTCCCTATGCCAAACTATATGAAGATCGAGTAATAGAGCTAGATAAGAAATACCGAGCGAAAGGGTATCCTGTGGTAGCTATCAATCCGAATGATGTCTCAAAGCAGCCAGATGACTCTATGGAGAAAATGAAAGCAAGGTCTCAGACTAAGAATTATACTTTTCCTTATTTGAGAGACGACTCTCAGGACGTAGCAAAAAGATTCGGCGCAACTAAAACACCTCATGTATACGTGTTAAACAAAGAATCAGGAAAGTTTAAAGTTGAATATATAGGAGCCATCGATGATAGCCCAAGGGAAGCATCAGATGTTACTGAGCGCTACGTAGAGGATGCTATAGATGCTTTGATGTCTGGTAAAAAACCAACGATCACAACCAAGCGTGCCATTGGATGTACTATCAAATGGAAGGACATCTAACTCTCTTGTTATTCCTCCCATTCTAATCAAAAACCAAAAGCCTCCTAAGAGGCTTTTTTAGTAAAGAAGCGCTTGTAAATAGGTTTCCGATACAAAAATTGTAAATATAAAACAGGATACATCACAAGATCTGTTAACAATGTGCCAGTAGCGTACCTAATATCATCTACTATGTAGCACGACGCTTTTTCTTTCACAATTACCTCATGCTTGTGCTTCCAAGCTTTTAGAAAGAATGGTAATTTGACACCCTCATCCACAAACATCCATCTATCCTTTGATAAGGTGTCATCAGTGATCTCAGCCGTCCACTCTTGCCTAAAAAAAACAAAATTCAATTCTAGCGAAACTATATCTAGCGTTTTGCAGCCATCAAACCTTATTAGCTTTACCGTAGGAAATGGAGGATTTAAAGCCAAAAAAAGCTCCTGAGTAAACCCGTCTTTCACGGAACTCAATGGAGCCTTTACTAAAGTCTTAATTCTTAATCGCATGATTTTTAAACCTGCAAAAAGGAAATAAGTTTGTTTATTTATATTTTGTCCATGCACCGAGTATGAATCCTCCTACAGACCAACCTATTACCTGAAAGCCTCCTTCCAACCAGGCTAAGGCATATGGCTCTTTAGCGAACATCCCTCCAGTCATTCCCGGAAGGTGAAAAAATACAAATCCAGCTAAAAAACCAATCATAAGACCTTTCATTCCACTTGTGATATTCATCTTCACGAACAACCAAGCCAATAAATAAATCGGGGCGGCACTAGAAATAACGTTAGAAATCCAGATACCCGCATCAGGAGGGCTGGCCTCTATTTCCTCCAGAGTGAGACCAACTAGTTTCATCCATGGCTCACCCATTATCGGGCCATACCATAGAAATCCAAGCACAAACATCCATACTACGGACACCAGTACTGCGAGGTGATTAATCTTTAATTCATTCATAGTTTTAAGGTTAAGTGTATTCTAAAAATAAGAATCTTATTTCGTATTACAATAGAAACCCCTTTGCTAGGACAATCCCTTAGCCCGCTCCCAGTATTGATCCATTTCCTCCAAAGACATCTCTCCAATTACTTTTCCATCTTTTCTAGACTCAGATTCTAGATAGTTGAAGCGTTTGATAAATTTTTTATTCGTTCGTTCTAATGCCTCATCTGGATTAATGTCGATGAATCTAGAATAGTTAATTAGTGAAAAAAGTAAGTCCCCAAATTCTCCTGTGGCCTTTTCATTGTCAACAGGTTGGCCTTCGTCTACATTAAACTCAGCCTTAAACTCTTCCATCTCCTCCTCCACTTTTTCCCATACCTGCTTTTTATCATCCCAATCAAACCCCGCCCCTTTCGCCTTCTCCTGGATACGCATAGCTTTCACCATAGCTGGCAAAGAAGCTGGCACACCACCCAAAACCGATGTGTTACCTTTCTCCTGAAGTTTGATTTTTTCCCAATTCTCTTTTACTTCGTCCTCACCAGACACTTTAGTGTCTCCATATATATGAGGGTGTCTTCTAATAAGTTTTTCGCATACACTATTTAAAACATCAGACACATCAAAGGCTTTTTGCTCTGACCCAATTCGAGAATAGAATACCAAATGCAACATCAGGTCACCCAATTCCTTTTTGACCTCCTCTAAGTCATTTTCCAAAATAGCGTCTCCCAATTCATAGGTTTCTTCAATAGTCAAATGTCTCAGGGTTTCCATTGTTTGCTTCTTATCCCAAGGACAATTTTCACGTAGTTCATCCATGATGGTAAGCAAACGGTCGAAAGCTTTTAGCTTCTCAGGTCTATTTTCGTCTATTTTAGATAGTGGTTTATTCATGATGAAATCATTCTGAATCAATTTGTGTTACACGGATAGATTGCCCACAAATATTCTTTAATTTTGTATCAAATCTTAAGTAGATGCTACAAGTATTACTCGGAATTGGATTTGTTGGACTTTTTTTTATTTTGATGTCTGTGAGATTGATATTAAAAAAAGATGGTGAATTCAAAGGCACATGTGCTTCTCAAAGCCCGTTCCTTAATAAGGAAGGAGCAACCTGTGGATATTGTGGAAAAACCATGACTGCAGATGAGGAATGTGGCAACTCTGACTCTGAGGTAAATAAAGTGTTGGCAAAATTCAATTGATCAAACTTTCGATTCTGAATCTTTAAGACTTGCAAGCGGAAAACTCTCCGATATAAACTAATTATAACAACGTGTCATTAATCAAATCTATATCAGGCCTGAGAGGGACTGTAGGTGGTAAAGTGGGTGAAACTTTAACTCCAATCGATGTAGCCAAATTCTCTGCCGGCTTTGGGATGTGGATCAAAGAACGCTTTGAAAAGCCGAAAGTAGTAATAGGAAGAGATGCGAGACTTTCTGGTCCATTATTTAGAGCAATAGTGGAAAACACATTGCGTGCCCAGGGGATAGATGTGGTTGATCTCGGTTTATCAACTACTCCCACGGTAGAAATGGCAGTAGTTAATGAAAATGCACAAGGTGGAATCATCCTGACAGCTAGCCACAATCCAGCTGGCTGGAATGCACTCAAACTACTGAATGAAAAGGGAGAATTTATCTCTGAAGCCGATGGCCTAAAAGTATTAGAATGGTCAGAATCAACCGAAATCCAGTTTGTCGATCCGAAGAAATTTGGCTCACTCACTGAGAATGATGATTACATTGACTGGCATATTGATCAAATCTTAAAACTAGACCTAGTAAACGTTGAAGCCATTCGTAAAAGAGGCTTCAGAGTAGTGATAGATGCTGTGAACAGTACTGGAGGAATAGCCGTGCCACGATTGTTGAAAAGACTTGGGGTGGAAGTAGAAGAACTCTACTGCGAACCAAACGGGCTATTTCCACATAATCCTGAACCAATACCAGAAAACATTACCCATATCTGTAGTGTATTAGAAAATGGTGATTATGACTTGGGTTTTGTCGTAGACCCAGACGTAGATCGCTTGGTGATGGTCTGTGAGGATGGAACGCCATTCGGAGAAGAGTACACCTTAGTGGCAGTAGCTGATTATGTGCTGGGGAAAAAACCAGGTAACACAGTTTCTAATCTCTCTTCGACAAGAGCCCTCAGAGATGTGACAGAGAAACATGGTCAAAACTATGCGGCATCTGCTGTGGGAGAAGTCAACGTGGTAACTGCTATGAAAGCTAATAACGCGGTGATCGGTGGAGAGGGTAATGGAGGAGTGATCTTGCCAGAATTGCATTACGGAAGAGATGCGCTCGTTGGAATAGCATTGCTTTTGTCTCAGTTAGCAGAGTTTGGTAAGAGTGTATCGATGCTTAAGGCAAAATATCCAAGCTACCATATCTCTAAGAATAAAATCGAGCTAAGCCCCAGCTTAGATCTCGATGAAGTTCTAAAATGCTTAAAGCAGCAATACTCGAAAAACCCATTAACAACAATTGATGGATTGAAAATTGAGTTTGATAGTGAGTGGGTTCACTTAAGGAAATCAAATACCGAACCTATTATCAGGATTTATGCCGAATCAGATAGTTTATCTACGGCCGAACATTTGGCCAAAAAGCTGATAATGGATATTAAGGAGTTGATCTCAGAATAATTAGTCTTCAATCAAATGAGAATTCTTTAGACTTAGCCAATTCAACAAGTTTTCTAATCTGTGATTCTGTATTTCGCATGAGTGAGAGAGGAGGTAAGTTGTCTAAATCGAAATAATCAGCCGCCAAAGCTTCATGTCCAGGATTGAGAGGTTTCCCCATGGTTTCACAAAGAAAATTTAGCTTATATACAGAGTTGATATCTGCTGGATGATCATGCTTTGCTTTGTCCCAAACAGCCAATAACCGAATCACATTCACCTCAAGACCAGATTCTTCTCGGACTTCTTTTACAATATTTTCGGCTGGAGAATACCCAATATCACACCACCCACCAGGCATTGCCCATTTCTGATCTGATTTTTCCTGAATGAGCAAGACCTTACCTTGGTTTAGGACTAACCCTCTTACATCTACTTTAGGCGTTGGGTAAGTATCTAGATTGGCAAATTGGGTTTTCACCTCCTCCAATGGCATATTAACCAACTTGCTGATTAGGTCATTGGAAGAATCTCTTAACTCCTCGTAGCGCTCCAAATCATAGGGGTCTCTAGCATAGGACAGTCCCGTTTTGGCCATTGCCTGTACCCGCTTTACGAACTCCAATACTTCTTTCTCCATAACCTTCTTTTCATTCTATTATTCAGAGGTATAATATGCTTAATTTTGTGGGAAGTTCAAGTAAACACCTTCCCCATCATGGAAAAAGTCTATTTCGATAATGCAGCCACCACCCCTCTAGACGAAGCTGTATTCGAAGAAATGAAGCCGTATATGCTTCAGTATTTTGGGAATCCCTCTTCCATACATTGGCATGGACGACAAGTAAGATCTGCTATAGAAAAAGCCCGCAAAAAAGTAGCTGATATTCTAAATACTTCACCTTCAGAGTTGTTTTTTACCTCTGGTGGAACCGAGGCTGACAACACTGCCATCAGGTGCACAGTATCAGAATATGATGTGAAGAATATCATCACTACGGGTCTAGAACACCATGCAGTATTGCATACAGTTGAGAACCTAGCCAGAAAAGGAAGTGTTGAAATGCACTTGCTTGATGTAGACGATAAAGGACAAATTGATATCAATCAAATTGATTCTTTACTCAAAAAAGATCCAAGTACATTAGTCTCATTAATGCACGCTAATAATGAAATTGGGACGATCAACGATATTCATACAATTGGAGACTTATGTGCAGAACATGGTGCATTTTTTCATACGGATACCGTGCAAACCATGGCACATTTCAAACATGATTTGCAAACGCTCAAAGCCAATTTTATAGTTGGTTCTGCACATAAATTTCACGGCCCAAAGGGCGTGGGGTTTCTGTACGTGAATCACGAGAAAAAAATTCATCCCTTCATTCATGGTGGTGCTCAGGAAAGAAATATGCGTGGTGGAACTGAAAACGTTTATGGAATAATCGGTTTGGCCAAAGCTTTGGAATTGGCCTATGATAGCATGGATGAACATCGAAAGCAAATAGAATCTGTCAAAAGCTACATGATCGAGCAGTTGACACAGCACATAGTGGGTGTGGCATTCAATGGCACTTCTGGATACATGGATAATAGCCTTTATACTGTATTGAATGTCTGTCTTCCTCCGAATGAGGACAATGACATGCTGCTTTTCAATTTGGACATCAGCGGGATTTCAGCGTCTGGAGGGAGTGCATGTAGTAGTGGATCAAACATTGGCTCTCATGTTTTGACGGCTATTGGTGCGGATCCAAATCGTGGGGCAATTCGTTTTTCCTTTAGTCGGTTTAGCACAAAACAGGAAGTAGATTATGTCGTTGGTAAATTGAAAGACATCCTTTCATAAGTGAATCCAAAATATTCGATTTATACATTATTGATTTTATTATCGCTCCAATCATTTGGACAGCAAGTCACGTCATTTAACCACGCGGGTTCAAAATCAATAACTCACCAAGGCAAAGTATCTGCAATAGCAGTCAGAGCTGACTCAAATTTGGGAGACAAAATAAAAATTCTCGTTAACAGCGCAGAGTTATCGCTACCTATTGACCCTGATGGCTTGGAATTCACTTATTTCTTCTCGTTACCTCAGCTACTCATTAATCCAGTTATCGAAAACCCACATTCGGCAAAGGTTTTCTTAATCAACAGCGGAGAATCCCCAGAAATTATCTCCAATGACTTCCGCCTAACCAATGATTGCGAATTCACAATCAATCCAATTCCCCAATCTAACTGGCGGAGCGGACTCAATCCACCAAGATATTCTCGATCATTTACTAAAGTAGCGCACGTAATAGTCCATCACGCAGCAGGCTCCAACGCCAATACTAATTTTACGCAAGTAGTCCGAGATATCTATCTCTACCACACTGAAGTGAATGGTTGGTCAGATATTGGGTACAATTATTTGATTGCCCAAAATGGAGATCTATATGCCGGACGAGACCCTGCAGGAGGAGCACAAGACAATGTGCAGGGTGCGCATTTCTGCGGAAGAAACGCCACTACAATTGGTATCTGTCTCTTGGGGAACTATGAAACAGCAATTCCCTCTACACAAATGTTGGAGACACTCCAGCAAGTAGCCGTATTCAAGATCAATAAAGAAGAACTGAATCCACTAGGATTCGCCAATCATTCCCTAGGCAATATTGGACACATTGCTGGTCATCGTGATGGCTGTAGCACACTTTGTCCAGGTGAAAATGTATATCGCATACTTGCAGAACTTCGTCAGGCCGTATCTGAAGATCTCGCTGATTGTGAAAGTCAGTTGTCCTTTAATTCTACCAACCCAACGATTCAATCTGGTGAGTCAATTATTTATATAAATACAAGTGTTGGCTATGTAGAGTACAGTTGGTATTTCGAAGGTGGAATTCCCGAAACTGGCTTTTGGCAATCGGAAGGAAGTGTAACTTATCCTAATCCTGGGATCTTTGATGTCGCGATTATTGCTACGAAAGATGGGGACTTTGATACAACCTATTATGAGAATCTTGTTTTGGTAAGAGGAGAATTGAAAGTATTTCCCAATCCAATAACTTCAAATGAGATACTCACACTTTCAGAAGATACGCCGATCATCCAACTGGAAATTATCGACTCAAAAGGAGCGGTATGCTATAGCAAAGAACTTGAAGGAAAAACGAAAATTCAGATTCCTAAACTTAGATCAGGTCTGTATATTTTGAGAATACTGGCAAATGGATTTTGGACTTCTGAGCCTTTGATCGTTGAATAGTGAGGACTGCCATGCAAATTCTTTCAAAAAGTCTCTATTGTTAGAATTATCATATCTTTACTCACAACTCTATTGATTGAATTTGTAATCCCTTTTCAACATTATCAAGTGAAAGCCTCACAAGACGACCTCCTCAAACCACTAAAAAAATATTTTGGCTATGATGCCTTCAGGCCGCAGCAACAGGAGATCATTGAACAGATATTAAATGGTAATGACTGCTTGATTATCATGCCAACAGGTGGTGGAAAGTCGATTTGTTTTCAGCTTCCAGCCCTTCTTTTTGAAGGTTTGACTTTGGTCATCTCTCCGCTAATTGCTTTGATGAAAGACCAAGTCGATGGTTTAAATGCCAACGGCATCCCGTCGGCTTTCCTCAATAGTAGTCAGGAGTCTGAGGAGCAACAGTCAATCATAAATCGTATCAGTAGCAAAGAACTCAAACTCCTTTACATCGCTCCTGAGAGTCTCCCAAATTTTACCCATTTACTCACATCCGAGACCATCAGTTGTATGGCGATTGATGAGGCCCATTGCATCTCTTCTTGGGGTCATGATTTTCGGCCTTCTTATCAGCAGCTTGGGTTCCTTAAACAGCGGCTTCCTGAAGTACCTCTTATTGCCCTAACTGCTACTGCTGATAAAGTCACTCGCCAAGACATATTGGATCAGCTGAATATCCCCCAAGCTCAACAGTACCTCAGTTCATTTGATCGACCCAATATTTCATTGGAAGTAAGGCCTGCTGAGGATCGAGTCAACCAAATTCAAGACTTCATTAAGAAAAGGCAAAATGAATCTGGAATCATCTATTGCTTAAGTCGAAAATCTACAGAGGATCTTGCCAGTAAGCTTGCCGCCAAAGGATTGAAAGCCAAAGCATACCATGCAGGTTTAGCTTTCGCGGATCGATCAAAAATCCAAGAAGACTTTATCTACGACAAAATCGAGATCGTCTGTGCGACTGTCGCTTTCGGTATGGGAATAGACAAGTCGAATGTCCGCTGGGTGATTCACTACAACATGCCAAAAAACATCGAAGGCTATTATCAAGAAATTGGGAGAGCTGGCCGTGATGGGCTTCCTTCTCATGCGCTGCTCTACCATACTTTCGCGGATGTGGTACAGCTGAAACGGTTCATGGAAGATGCGCCCAATGCAGCAATGCAACTCGCCAAACTGGACCGCATGAAGCAGTTTGCCGATGCGACTTCCTGTCGTAGAAGAATCTTACTGAGCTACTTTGGTGAATTGATATCGAAAGATTGTGGCGACTGTGATGTCTGCAAAAATCCTCCAACGTTCTTTGATGGAACAGTCTTGTCTCAGAAAATCTTATCGACGATTGCTAGGCTCAATCAACAAGAAGCCATGGGTGTGGTAATAGATGTAATGCGAGGATCTAGAAATGCTCAATTACTGGATAAAGGCTATGATAAAATCAAAACTTACGGGATTACTTCAAATGTCTCGCTAAGAGATATGCAACATTATGTAGTCCAATTAATCAATCTCGGACTTACCGAAATAGCCTTTCACCAAGGGAATTCCCTCAAACTAACTGTGCTTGCCAAGGCGGTGCTTTTTGAAAACAAGTCTGTCGAACTAACTAAACCCATCTCAAAAGAAGAAACCAAAGCTAAAACAAAGACTAAGTCTGTTTCTGACAACTATCAGACCGGTGAGTTATTCGAAGAGCTAAGAAAACTCCGTTCGCAAATAGCCAAAGAAGAAGGCATTCCACCCTATCTCGTGTTCAGTGATAAAACCCTCAGAGATATGGAAAACTCACTCCCCACGAACGAGGAGGACTTCCTCAATGTAAATGGTGTGGGCCAACGAAAACTAGAAGTATATGGCGATCGGTTTATTGATTTGATTGTAGGGTATGGGAAGAGGAAGTAGACTTATTTGGGAAATAACTACCCCAAGGCCTGTGACGCACAAGCCAATTTGCTAAACCCATCTGACTGTTCTATGTGCCTCAGACCAAGGGTAATGGCATCTATCACTTTGACTTTTCTCTTCCAAAACTAATAATCTGGTGAAAATCCGACAAGAATAATTTGACGCTGTATCGCTAGTAAGTCGTTTTGATAGGCTGGCGAAAATTTTAAGGAATTGATTACATCCAAAGCCCCTATGTTTAAATCACGGTTAGTACTCCCTGAATTGTAGGAATATTTCAGACTGCTATCTAAAACGATTTCTACTTGAGAAGAGGCTTTGAAAAAAAATATCAACCCACAGAAATAAAAGCCATATTCTTGACATTAGCAACCTTCTTTTTGAGCTTCAGAACACACCCTCGCACGGAAATTAGTTCCGTGAATAAGCGTTGAATGTGAGATAATTCTATTCCCGTAATGACAGGACACACCTCCGTCATTAATTATCACTAACCTAATAAATTTTCACTTGACCTATGTAAACTTAAATAATCGACCTACCCCCTCACAATCTCAGCCAAGCTATCGATCCACATCGGGTCATTATTAAGGCTTTCGACCAAGTCCCATTGCTCTCCACCGGCTTCTTCAAACTTCTCTTTATACTCTTCGCCTACTTCTATGGTGGTTTCGAGACAGTCAGATACAAATGCCGGTGAAAATGCCAAGACTTTGGTCTTGCCAGACTTAGCCAATTCTTCCAATACTTCATCCGTATATGGCTTAATCCATGGGTCCCTTCCCAATCTTGATTGAAAGCAAACCGAATATTGATCCTCACTCAATCCTAATTTGGCTGCAACCAATCGCGTTGTATGAAAACACTGTGCTCGGTAGCAGTATCGGTTCTTTTCGTGGAAGGTATCACAGCATGTTCCTAGCTGACATTGATCGCCTACAGATCCTTTCTTAATCTGCCTCTCAGGCAAACCGTGATAGCTAAAGAGGTAATGATCATAAGTATTCTTCTCCATCCACTTCTTTCCATTCTTTGCGATGACCTCAAGGAAAAGATCGTTTTCCAAAAATTGGGAAGTGAATTTCATCTCAGGAATGATCTGCCATTCCTTAGTTATTTCCATCACCCTGTCGATCACTGATCCAGTGGAAGCGGACGCGTATTGTGGAAACAACGGAATCACGTGAATACTGCTCACGTCAGCTTCCTTCATTCTATTGAGTTCTGACCCTAATGAAGGGCTTTGGTAACGCATGGCATATTGCACCAGATACTCCTCCCCCAATATATCTTGGAGAGGTTTCACTAAGTCCTCAGTATAGAACTTAAGCGGAGAACCACGCTCTGTAAAAAGCTTACGATACTCAGCAGCAGATTTCGGAGCGCGAAATGGCCCAATGATAAGGTTGACAAGCATCCATCGAGGAATGGCTGGAATATCGATCACTCGCTTATCCATCAAAAATTCCCTCAGATACTTTCTTACATCTGGTACTGAAGTTGAGTCTGGTGTCCCCAAATTCACTAAAAGTATTCCTTTCAATCCTTTTGACATGAGTCGATTATTGTAAAATATTAGTCTCCCAAATGATCATTGCATAGATAACAAACCTCAACAGTCGAGTAGTCGCTAAATATAAAAATGTTCGATACGGGTATTTGACTGTGCCCATAAGCATACAAATCCCCGCAAAAGGCAGTGGCGTCAAAGCCGCAACAACGACCAGAAAACCTCCAAACCGATTCAAGTGTTTCTCAAATTTGGCCAAATAGTTTTTCTGTAACGTACGGTACAACCTCGTTGTACTAAAGTGAGATCCTACATAATAGCCGATGATCCCTGCGACATAAGACAACCCCGCCAACAAAGAAACATTTAAAATGTATTGGAGAATCAACTCATTACGAAGCGCCCAGATCATAAAGAGTTCTGGAGGGATAATGCCAAAAACTGTCTCAGAAACGAAAAAAATCGAGAAAATAACGAAAGGTCGATCATACCAAGATCCCAATACGCTCTCCATCGAGAAGTTGTAATTGGCCTTCAAGTAAAAATATCCCCCGACAATCACCGCAAGCCAGATCAGCCCGCGCACCAAATTTTTCATAAAAAAACGAGTGCGCTCCATCGCCTCTCGTTGTTTATCTGGTTTCATAGATTGGTTTTTTTCTATCGCTCAAATGCACTAAACGAATGCTTTTGAAGTTGGTTAAATTAATGGTGACGCTAAGATTTCTCCTCGCTGATTTCTTTCGTCGCTTTTTTAGACTTAGTGGGATGATCATATATCACCTCCCAATATGGATCTGAGAGTTCGGTGTATTTGCCATGAAATTGTGTGAGCATAATCTTCACAGCATAATTGAGCCTGTTAACTGCATCTTTAAAGTAATCTTCACGGTTCTGAGGGTGAAATATAAAAAACTTAATGATCGGAAAAGCAGTTGTTCTGAAGTCCCCAAGTACTTTCTTTACAGAATTAGTTTCTTCCTCCAAAGATTCGATAGCCGTACCACATGCTTTGATGAGACCCTCTAAAAGTGCCGTATAAAGCGCCTTAGTCTTCGCTTCTTGATCAACATCCTCAGCGACCATTTCTTCACAATGAGCCTTCAAAATTCTCAATCCTGGCAAACTCTTGACTGCCTCCGTAAAAATATCTGGTTGCCAAAGAATTTCCCTAAATGTAAAAATGGATGGCAACAACTCTGTGTCAAACAACCCATCACTCTTAAGGCCCGTCAAGACATCCTGAGAGATATTATCTACAATCACGTCCCCAGCAATAAGTCTATATGACCATCCTTGCTCATCGGAATTGATGAGCTCGGAAAAATTCCATATTTCACTTAGTGCTATTTTCATTTTCTCTGTTACAGTGTTGATAACTTAAGCTACCCTACGACCCTATGAGGGCAATGATAACTACATTTTTATTTTGATAATGTTTTCATAACCACAATTGGCACAACCTTTTACAGAAAAAATAGTATGCTTGCATAACAAATTGATGAATCATGAATCGAAAAGCTGCTCCTATTTTTTATGAAGGAAGCAAAATTTTAAGAATTTCAGACTTGCCAGCAAGTCAGTCTACTCTTTTCTCTGGGTGGTTATCCCCTCAAAATTTTATTCTCTTGGGCGAAACCAATGATTATGATTGTGTGAGTTATGGGGATTACGAATACTGGTATCAGTATCATTATATCACAGAGAAGGACCTAGATAATATCCTCTGATCAGTGTTCCAATTGAGGATATTTTTCTAATTTCCCCAAATGGAAAAGCGGTGGGTTCTAAATAAAGAGTTAGATGAGATGATTATACAACATCTATCTTCATCCCTTAACATCCAGCCCAAACTCGCATCGCTTCTGGCTCAAAGACAAGTAACCTCTTTTGATGAAGCCAAAACTTTCTTCAGACCCTCACTGAATGAACTCCATGACCCCTTCCTGATGAAGGACATGGACAAAGCTGTCAATCGGCTCTGTGACGCAATCTTCTCCAATCAAAAAATCCTCATCTACGGTGATTACGATGTTGATGGTACCACTTCTGTATCATTAATGTTTGGATTTTTGAGAGCGTTCTCCGCAAACCTAGAATACTATATCCCTGATCGATATAATGAAGGTTATGGGATTTCTAAGCAAGGCATTGAATATGCTAATGAAAACAAGTTCTCTCTTATTATCAGCCTGGATTGTGGAATTAGAGCCGTTAGCATGGCAGATCTCGCCAATAGTTTTGGGATAGATCTCATTATTTGTGATCATCATTTGCCCGGTGATAAATTGCCTGCCGCACATGCGATCTTAGATCCTAAGCAGCCAGGTGATGATTACCCATTTAAGGAACTCTCTGGGTGCGGTGTTGGGTTCAAATTGCTTCAGGGTTTTTGCATTCAAAACTCGATCCCGCTTGAGCAATTATTTGTTCATCTTGATTTATTGGTTGTAAGTATTGCTTCAGACATTGTTCCGATTGTCGGGGAAAATAGAATTTTGGCATTTTATGGATTAAAAAAACTCAATAGTGCGCCATGCCCTGGACTGAAAGCACTCATTGACGTAAGTGGCCTGAAAAATGAACTGGATGTCTCTAGCATCGTCTTCTATCTTGGCCCCCGTATCAATGCTACTGGTAGACTCACGCATGCTCATGACTCGGTGAAATTATTAACTGCTACAGACGCTTCTGAAACAGAAATTTTCGCTTCTGTACTTCACGATCAAAATTCCCAACGCAAGGATTTTGATAAATCGATAACCGAAGAGGCTATAGCCATTATTGAGTCAAAAGATAGCCTGATGAATGCTCGGTCTACTGTTCTTTTCAAAAATGATTGGCATAAGGGTGTAATCGGTATCGTAGCATCGAGGTGTATTGAGCGATACTACCGTCCGACTATTATTCTCACAGAATCTAAGGGAAAAGCGACCGGAAGTGCTCGGTCAATTGAGGGGTTTGATATTCATGATGCCATATCCTCTTGCTCTAATTTGTTAGATGAATTTGGTGGACATAAACATGCGGCCGGACTTACCATGCCAGTGGAGAATGTCGAAGCATTTACCGAGCAATTTGAAAAATATGTCACTGAAAACCTGCAGTCAGATTTGCTCCAGCCAATTATTGATGTAGATATGGAGGTTTCATTGGATTTCGTGAACTATAAGACTTATGCCATTATCAAGCAGATGTCGCCTTTTGGTCCGCACAATCAAAAACCAGTTTTTGTTTCCAAATCAGTCAAGCTAAAATACCCTCCAAAACGAATCAAAACTGAGCATCTAAAGCTGAGTCTGATTCAGGACGGGAACAATATGGTCTATGAAGCCATTGGTTTCGGTTTGGCCGAACATTTTGAAGAAATTACCGCTGCTTCCTCATTTGACATAGCCTATCAAATAGAAGAAAATCAATATCGTGGCAATAAAAGCCTTCAGATAAACATTAAGGATGTGAAATTTGAATGATATCTTGCAGGGTCTATTACTATGGAATTAAAAGCTGAACATTTAGTTAAGAAGTACAAAAAGCGTAAAGTGGTGAACGACATCTCCGTGTCTGTAAAGCAGGGTGAGATTGTTGGGCTACTCGGTCCAAATGGTGCTGGGAAAACGACAACTTTCTATATGATCGTTGGACTTATCAAACCCAATGAGGGAAATATCTTCTTGGATAAAGAAGACATCACTGATCTGGCTATGTATCGCCGAGCAAAAAAAGGCATTGGTTATCTAGCTCAAGAAGCCTCAGTATTTAGAAAGCTCTCTGTAGAGGACAACATACTGGCTGTGCTCGAAATGACCAAACTCTCGAAAGCCGCACAAAAAGAGAAAATGGAATCTCTTCTGGAAGAGTTCAGCTTGACTCATGTACGCAAGAACTTAGGAATGGTCCTCTCTGGAGGAGAACGACGAAGAACAGAAATTGCTCGTGCATTGGCTGTTGATCCGAAGTTTGTCTTATTAGATGAACCGTTTGCGGGAGTTGATCCTATTGCAGTAGAGGAGATTCAAACAATCGTCTCACAACTCAAAAACAAGAACATCGGAATTCTCATCACAGATCATAATGTGGATGAAACGCTCTCTATCACAGACAGGGCTTACCTGATGTTTGAAGGAAACCTCCTCAAAGCCGGCACCCCAGAAGAGCTTGCTGCGGATGAGCAAGTGAGACGTGTTTATTTGGGTAAAAACTTTGAGTTGAAGCGCAAGAAAGAAAACTAAGTGGAGCTGTTTAACTCCATATTGACATGGGTCATGAAGAAGCGAATTCATGACATTGGACTCTTTATCAAATATCCATACGATGTTCAGGAAGAGTTACTCGTGGAGTTGCTTAATAGAGCCGCTAATACAGCCTACGGTAGGAAATACGAGTTTTCCAGCATTAACAATAGTCGTGAATTTCGAGAACGAGTGCCCATTGTCACTTATGAAGATCTCTTCCCATATATAGAAAGATTAATGAGAGGGGAGCAAAATCTCCTTTGGCCTACTGAAGTCCGATGGTTTGCCAAATCTTCCGGCACTACCAACGCAAGAAGTAAATTCATTCCAGTATCAAACGAGGCGCTAGAAGACTGTCATTATAAAGGTGGAAAAGACATGCTCTCCATCTACATGAATAATTACCCTGACACCAAAATGTTTGCTGGTAAGAACCTGGTCATTGGTGGGAGTCAGCAAGTGAACCAATTTGACAAAAATGGTAAGTCATATTACGGGGATGTGTCGGCAGTGCTTTTGAAAAATCTCCCGTTTTGGGCTCAGATGGTCAGGACTCCATCAATGGATATTGCGCTCATGGATGAGTGGGAGGAAAAGATCGAGAAGATGGCTCAGTACACGGCCAACGAAAATGTAACCTCCATCTCGGGTGTGCCAACATGGACGATAGTTTTGCTGGAGCGAATACTGGAAATTAAAGGGGCTAAGACCATTCCAGAAGTCTGGCCGAATCTGGAGGTATTCATTCATGGAGCTGTGGCTTTTACCCCTTATGAAAAGCTCTTCCACAGCTTGATTCCTTCTTCAGGCATGCACTACATGGAAACCTACAATGCGTCGGAGGGGTTCTTCGGAATTCAGGATCAGACGGATTCAAAGGACATGCTTCTGATGCTTGACTATGGGATTTACTACGAGTTTATTCCAGTAGAAGAATGGGAAAGTGAGCAGCCGAAAACGCTCAAACTTGATGAAGTAGAGATCGACAAGAATTACGCTATTGTAATCACCACCAATGCGGGACTTTGGAGATACAAAATTGGAGATACGATTCGGTTCACCTCACTAGACCCTCACCGAATTAAGATTAGTGGTCGAACCAAACACTACATCAACGCTTTTGGCGAAGAGCTGATAATTGAGAATGCGGAGGAAGCAATCGCTTTCGCATGTGACAAGACAGATGCAGAAATAGAAAATTTCACGGCAGGGCCTAAATACCTTGAGTCAGGTAAGCAAGGAAGCCATGAATGGGTCATTGAGTTCAATAAATTACCCGACAACATTCACCGATTCGGACAAATTTTGGACGAAAAAATCCGTGAAGTCAACTCTGATTACGATGCAAAACGCTACAAAGATATTGCTCTTGTAGCTCCGGATATTCATACCGCTCCAACAGGTACATTTTACAATTGGATGAAAAAACGGGGAAAGCTAGGTGGCCAAAACAAAGTGCCGAGATTGGCTAATAACCGCGAGTACATTGACGACTTATTGGAAATGATGAGTTCCAATAGCTAATCCCAAATTATGCAATATGAAACTATTGCAAACCAGAAATTAATCTTATTGTAAATGCTAAGATGTCTGGAGGCTCCACTTCAGCAGTTAATCACTCATCTACATGGGTAACATAGTTTTCCCATTTCTCTAATACACTCAAAAAATCCTCTGGCAACTCTGAATCAAACTGCACCCGTTCCTTAGTGACTGGATGAATGAAGCCTAAAGTCTTGGCGTGCAAAGCCTGTCTAGGCATTGCCTTGAAGCAATTATTAACAAATTGCTTGTACTTTGTAAACACGGTTCCTTTCAATACTTGATCTCCTCCATAAGTTGCATCATTGAAGAGCGTATGTCCGATGTGTTTCATGTGCGCACGAATCTGATGTGTTCTGCCTGTTTCTAGGTTACATTTTACTAGTGTAACATATCGCAACCTTTTCAGAACTTCAAAATGTGTGACTGCATGTTTCCCAAAATCTCCCTCTGGAAAAGCTGCGGTGATTCTTCGGTCTTTGAAGCTTCGCCCTACATTCACATCTATCGTGCCCTGATCTTCTACTACATCTCCCCATACCAACGCATAATACGTCCGCTCAATGCTGTGATCAAAAAACTGCTTGGCTAGTCCGCTCATTGCCTTTTCCGATTTGGCAATAACAAGTAATCCTGATGTGTCTTTATCTATGCGATGAACGAGCCCTGGCCGACCTTCATTCCCTTCCATTTCCGGAAGATTCTTGAAGTGATACGCCAAGCCATTCACTAAAGTACCTGACCAGTTTTGATAAGCAGGGTGAACAACCATACCCGCTTCCTTATTCACTATGAGCAGGTCTTTGTCTTCGTACACAATATTCAAAGGAATATCCTCTGGTACGACCTCCTCATCTCTTGGTGGCTCAGTCAAGTAAATATGAATCGAGTCTCCGGGATGTACTTTGTAATTTGGTTTGACCGTCTGATCATTAACCTTTACCATTCCATCCTTAATTCCCTCCTGAATCTTATTGCGGGTAGCATTGGGAATCCGATCCATTAAAAACTTATCTACCCGCAGCAATGTCTGCTTTGGGTCAACCACGATATGAAAATGCTCGAATAATTCTTCTTCCAATGGCTCTTCCTGTTCCTCACTCATGCGGCAAATTTATCTAACTTCGATCTATGGAGCGCATACCTTCTCCCCTTCAAAATATTTCTGACCCATTATTTACCAAAAAAGGCATTGAAGTCTGGATAAAGCGAGATGATTTAATTCACCCATACGTCATGGGCAATAAGTGGAGAAAGTTGAAACTCAACATTCTTCATGCAAAGGATAATGATCATAAGGGACTGGTGACATTTGGTGGAGCCTACTCCAATCACATTGCTGCTACAGCTGCAGCGTGCGCGGAAAATGGTCTCTCTTCTGTTGGAATAATCCGTGGAGAAGAACTAACCGCTGAGAGTAATTCCACGCTTAATACCGCTCATGAGCAGGGTATGAAATTGGAGTTCGTCACACGCAGTAGATATAAAGCCCTTACTCAAGATATTGGGCAAATCCGATCAGATTATCCTAATTATCATATTGTTCCCGAAGGAGGTTCCAACCATTTAGCAATAGAAGGGTGTCAAGATATTGTGAATGAAATCTCTGTTCCTTTTGACCACATTGTCACTTCAGTTGCAACTGGAGGAACGATGGCGGGTTTGATCAAAGCATTAAAAGGTCAATCGAATGTTATTGGAATTCTTGCTCTGAAAGGGGAGGGTTTTCATGAATCTTTTCATCTATTTCTTCATCAACATGATATTCATGATGAAAACTACATGCTATCAAATGACTGGCATTGGGGAGGATATGCAAAAGTGCCAGACGAATTGATAGACTTTATCAACAGCACAAAAAACAAGATTGACATTCTTTTTGATCCGATTTATACCGCTAAGATGTACTACGCGGTACTTGGTCTAATCAAGGATAATTACTTCAAAAGAGGCTCACGGATTGTCTTGCTTCACACTGGTGGGCTTCAAGGCACCTCAGGTATCAATCAAAAATCTGCAAAAAAGATATTGCTTTAGACTAAATTAGCACCGTGAAAAAGTTACCGATCGCCTTAATCGCACTGTTTTTCCTAAGCTGCAACATCAATGAACTAGACTTTGACAACATCGAAGGCCCTACGCTTAGTGGAAAAGTAGCACTCCCACTTGGGACAATCTCATACACCATGAGAGATCTCATCGAAGAAGTAGGAGATGATGAGTTGCAGCTTGAAGAAGACTCTTCCTCGCTTATTGTATTGTCCTATTTTGATAGTGCCGAATATTCAAGTGGAGATGATGTGGTTTTTATTGATGATATCATTAATGGTGCATCTATCGCTATCCCTAGTTTTCCTGCTCTGGGAATAGATCGAATAGAAATTATCGATACAACTTTCACTTTCGTCTATCCTGCGAGTGAAAGCGAAGCTTTGGATTCTGTGTTTTATGACGGGGGTAGTCTCACATTTGACCTCAGTTCGAACCTCCCATATGATATAACCTATTCGTTTACGCTGGATCAAACTATTAGGGTTTCCAATAGTCAAGCTGTTAATTTTTCTGGTGATTTGACTGGTAATAGTAGTGTGAGCGAATCAGAAGATTTACTTGGTTTGAGAACTGCACTTACTTCAGTGGGGGATAGTAATGTCTTCTTAATGTCTGCAAGAATAGAAATCAACCTAGCTACTGGTCAATCAACAACTTCTAATAATTCATTGGACATTTCACTGGGTTACATCGATCAGGATTTTGAAATTCTTTACGGAAAATTTGGTCAGGATACCATTCAGATTGGAGAAGAATCACTTGATATTAGCTTCTTCGATGAGCTGGGTGACTTTGGGCTTGTCTTGGGTTCGCCCTCTTTGAATTTTCATTTTGAGAGTTCTTTAGGATTGCCAATAGGTATACTTTTCAATAGCATGTATGCGGTGAAAAAAGATGGGGATAGTGCCGATACAACGTACCTTGGTGGAGCTGTCACGAGATCACCACAGGTAGTACTTGGTTCTCCGGAGCCCCGAGTAGAGCAATCCACTACCATTTCCATTACCCCCGAGAACTCAACAATTAGAGATTTTCTAGCTATTTCTCCAAATACTATCGGATTTGATCTTGCGGCCATGGCCAACCCTGATGACCCTTCAGCAAATAACTTTCTTTTAGACTCAGCAGGTATCAGAACGGCCATAGAAGTTTCCATTCCGCTTGAAGTCTCACTCAACAATCTCTCCAGAGAAATTGATTTCGATCTAGCTGATGGTCTTGAGTTTGATGAAGCCGAGGCTCTGACCATGCGAATAGTTGCGGAAAATGGACTCCCGTTCAATGCTCGCTTGGAAATAGATATTAAAGATGAGCTCGACTCGGTGATTCATACCATCCCTCAAGTGTTAGTCTTGGAAACTCCCCTACTTAACTCTCAAGGGATCGTAACCTCCCCTAAAAAGACCATTTCGGATGTTTTGATGGATGGAGATGGTGTCAATGGTCTTAGAAACGGCAAAAAACTTGTGCTGAGAATAATACTTAACACACCAAGTTCAGGAGGCTCACGGGACTTCTTTGTGAAAGTGCTTGCAGATTATAAAATATCTGCCTCTGTCTCTGTTTTAGGAAAACTTAAAGCGGACTTATGATTAAAAAAATACTCGCTTTCGCATTTGTAGTATTTACTGTTGGTCTAGGAGTAAAAGCCCAAAACAGTTTGGCTTTTTACCACTTGGGAGATGCTACGTTCCAAAATAGCTTTTATAATCCTGCTTCTCTTCCTGAAGGAAAAGTGTTCATCGGATTACCTATGCTTTCAGGCATTCACCTCAATTTCAACAATAAATTCAGCTACTCAGATATTATTGGAACGTCAGAAACTGGTGGCAAAAAATTTGACTTGGATAAACTATTAGACAGTTTTCAAAGGAACAACATGACAAGTACAACGATGACGTTTAGCTTGTTCCATTTGGCTTTCTCAACGAACACTGGTAAGAATTTCTCGATTTTCGCAAATGAGCGAATCGAAATGGATTTCCTATTCCCAAAATCTTTAATGGAATTTGCCATCAAAGGGAATGGGAATAATCTCGGTGAAACCGTGAAAATTGGAAAAACACGGATATCCGCCACTCACTTTCGTGAAATAGGTCTTGGGTATTCCATGACTTTGGGCAAGGATTTAAGTATTGGAGTTCGTGCGAAATATCTGCAGGGTTTTCTGAACATGAGCACCCCTAGAAGTTTTACTGCTGACTTGACCACCAATGCCAATGATTACTCTTTAAACCTTGATCTAAATAATGCCACATTGAGAACAAGCGGATTGGACGTTTATCAGGGAGAAAGTGGAAATATAGGGACCCATCTGATCATGAATAGGAACCGTGGTGCAGCTATTGATTTAGGTATCAATTATAACTTAGATAGGTTTAATACTATTTCAGCATCGATTGTAGATCTGGGGTTTATCTCATGGAAAGATGATATCAAGAATCAGACATTTGGAGACACCACCATGGTGTACTCGGGTATCGATCTAAGCCAACCAGATGGACTAGAACAACAGATTGAAGATAGTCTCATCAACAAATTCAGAGACAGAAGAACCGAAAGTTTTGAACCTTACTCGACATTTACTAGTCCAAAGGTCTATTTAAGTTGGACGTACCATACTCCAACTGGAGGAGATCTCATTGGTACTAGTGCAACACGGTACACTCAGGGCCAATTGAAATGGATGTTTGGTGCGGGCTACAGACACAAGCTCGGTAAATTTCTTGTTGGAAGTGTCAATGTGACCAAACTTCCTCAACAATTTTTAAACCTTGGAGGAGCACTATCCCTCAAGGGTGGGCCAGCTCAGATGTACTTAGCAGTAGATCATGTGCTAAACTTTGATGTGACCAAATTTCAAGCTTTTGACTTCCGATTTGGTATCAATTTTATCATCGGTCAGCGTGACCCGGAGATTCTTGCAAAAAAAGACAATGGTCCAAAGAGCAAGAGGACCAAAACATCAACGGGTAGCTTCTTGGGGAATAAAGTAGAGGTAAAGGGGCAGGAAGGCATTTATACGATCATAGACAAACAGGGACGTAGAAGCAAAACAGAATATGACGTAAGAGTCAAGCCGAATAAAGGTGACCGCAAAAAGAAAAAAATCTTGACAGTGGAAGACCCAATTCCTAAAGAAAGCAATAATAGTAAGGTCAGTAAGCCAAGAAAAGACTTCTAGTTGCCTGATCTGAATAGCTCCTCAAACGCATCAGAGAGCTTGCCATAGGCTTTGATCTCTATGTCAAATTTCGATACATCAATCCCTTTGATATTATATTTGGAGAGGTAAATCTGCTTAAAACCTAGTTTTGCAGCTTCAGCTAATCGAGACTCAATTCTGTTCACTGCTCGGATCTCTCCCCCAAGTCCAACCTCTCCAGCAAAGCACACGCTGCTCGGTATTGCTATGTCATCAAATGATGAGAATACTGCAGCGCAAATGGCCAAGTCCAAAGCAGGATCATTAACTTTCAATCCTCCTGCCAAATTAAGAAAGATATCTTGAGTGCTAAGTTTTACACCCAGTCGCTTCTCCAGCACGGCCAAAAGCATATTCAATCGCTTGGAGTCAAATCCTGTAGTACTACGCTGAGGAGTGCCATAAGTGGCAGTGCTGACTAAAGCCTGCACCTCAATAATAAGCGCTCTGTTTCCTTCTAATGTTGCTCCAATTCCTACACCGCTCAGGTAACCATCACGTGGCGTAATCAAAACTTCTGACGGATTAGTTACTTCACGAAGACCCGTCTCACGCATTTCATAAATACCAATCTCTGAGGTCGATCCGAACCTATTTTTCGAGGTACGAAGTATGCGATACGAGAGATGTCTATCCCCTTCAAATTGTAAAACTGTATCTACCATGTGTTCCAGAACTTTTGGCCCAGCGATGGCTCCATCTTTATTGACATGACCAATTAGGAAAACAGGTACGTTGGTCTTCTTGGCATATTTCATCAGTCTCCCGGTGCACTCCCTCACTTGAGAAATAGAGCCAACAGATGCTTCAATTGAATCAGTATGTAGTGTCTGGATAGAATCAATAATGAGTATCTCAGGTTTCAATTTACTCGCATGATTCATGATGTTCGCCAGGGATGTCTCTGCAAGTAAATAGCAGTTCTTGGCTCTAATCCCGATACGTTCTGCACGCATTCTGATCTGATGAAGACTTTCCTCACCAGAGGCATAAAGCACTTTGGTTTCTTTCATTCGGATAGCCATCTGCAACAGTAAAGTGGATTTACCAATTCCAGGTTCTCCCCCTATCAAGATTAACGATCCGGGGACTATTCCTCCTCCAAGTGTTCGGTTGAGTTCTTCGGTGGTCGTCTTGATTCGCTGATGCTCATCAAATTCCACTTCTTGAATTTTTGTAGGTTGATTGCGCTTTGGCTCATCTCCCTCCCAAACCTCTTTTTCTGGAATTCCAGATTTGGTCACTACCTCCTCTACATAAGTATTCCATTCATTGCAAGCGGGGCACTTACCTACCCACTTTGCAGAGTTCGCTCCGCAGTTTTGACAATAAAATGTAGTCCTGTTTTTAGCCACGCTCTATCTGTTTAACAAAGCTGTACGTAACTACCGAGCCAAGTCAAATTATCCTTATATGGCTTGATGGTATTCTGGATAACCGGGTCATTAAAGTGACCTTCAAATTCAACAAAAAAGACATACTTAAATGTAGTTCCTTGCTTGGCCGGACGGCTCTCTACTTTGCACAAGTTGATGCCGGCATTTTGGAAGTGCTGTAGGAATCTCACCAATGATCCGGGCTCATCTGGAAGATTGGCGATCACAGAAGTTTTATCCTGACCACTTACCTGATTTACAAAATTTTGACTGATGATCAAAAACCGCGTTTGATTATCGGCTGAGTCTTGAATATTGCTATATAGAATAGGCAATTGATATTGTCTGGCGGCTATCGGAGCACAAATAGCGGCTGCCCCATCTTCTTCTTTGGCTAATTGGCAAGCCCTACTTGTAGAGCTCACCGGCACTAATTTGACTGGATGCTTGAAGTAATCGTTTAGAAAATTCTTACATTGTCTGAAAGCGATATCCCTAGAATATACCGTATGTATTTTCTGCAGATTCTCCTCTTTGCTCGCAAAGGCAAAGTGGATTGGTAGCACAATCTCAGCGGCAATATGAAGTTTGTGCTGAGCCAACAGATCTATTGTTTCTTGGACAGTCCCTTCTTGATTGTTTTCAATAGGAACTACACCAAATCGAGCTCTTGAGGTCTTGACCGACTCAAATACTGAAGTGATAGAATCCAAAGGTATGTAGTCGCTCATTGCTCCATATCTGCTCTCCGCTGCTTGGTGCGTGAAACTTCCTTCGGGTCCCAAATAAGCGACTCTTTCGGGTAATTCGTAATTACGGCTTACAGCAAAAATCTCAAAGAAAATCGCCTCAATTGCTGCACGTGTAAGACTTCCTTCACTATTCTGCTCCAGACGATCAATGATCGCTTTTTCTCGTTCCGGACGATAGATAGCAGAATTATCAGTGCGTTTGAATTCACCCACCTGCTTCACTACATCCATTCGCTTATTTAGCAACTTGATTAGTTCATCGTCAAGCGAATCTATTTCCTTTCTTAAGTCGTCCAGCATTGTATTTAAAAGACAAAAATGAAAGGCTAAAATAGCCTAACGGGCTCACAATTACGAGTAAAATTGTGATTGGTAAAGTGGGGGCATTCTACTAATTTTGCCGCTCGTAATACTTTGGCTTTCAAAATCACCCTTTCAGGCCATAAACAGAATTTAGATGGAGTCCATGAGACAATTACACCAATGAGTGCCCTTTCATAATTGTAAGGCACAATTGACCTCACCTCCAAATTAGACTTTATATAACATGACTAGAGACGAGAAATTATTCGCACTGATTGATCAGGAAAAAAAGAGACAAAACGAAGGAATTGAGCTAATCGCTTCTGAAAACTTCGCTTCTCCTCAGGTAATGGAAGCTTCTGGCAGTGTATTGACCAACAAATACGCAGAAGGACTCCCTGGTAAAAGGTACTATGGCGGATGTGAAGTGGTGGATCAAGTAGAGTCTCTAGCGATAGAGCGAGTAAAAGAACTCTTTGGTGCCAACTGGGCGAACGTACAGCCTCACTCTGGGGCACAAGCGAATGCTGCTGTTTTTTTAGCCTGCTTAAATCCGGGCGATAGCATTTTAGGTTTTGACTTGTCTCATGGTGGTCACTTATCTCATGGCTCACCAGTGAACATTTCAGGAAAATACTTTGACGCTCATTTCTATGGCGTAGAAGAAGATTCTGGGTTGATCGACATGGACAAGGTGGAAGCCAAAGCCAAAGAGGTGAATCCAAAAATGATGATTTGTGGTGCTTCAGCTTATTCAAGAGATTGGGATTATGAAAGATTCAGAATCATCGCTGATGAAGTTGGTGCAGTTCTACTAGCTGACATCTCTCATCCATCTGGATTGATCGCAAGAGGATTGCTCAATGATCCACTAGACTATTGTCACATCGTGACTACCACTACCCACAAAACACTCCGTGGGCCAAGAGGTGGGCTCATCATGGTAAGAGAAGATATTGATAACCCATTTGGAATTACAACAGCGAAAGGAACGATTAGGAAAATGAGTTCTATTCTTGACTCTGGAGTTTTTCCGGGCACACAAGGAGGACCGCTAGAGCATATCATCGCGGCAAAAGCTGTTGCGTTTGGTGAGGCGCTGAGTGACGAGTATATGGATTACATCATGCAAGTGCAGAAAAACGCCAGAATAATGGCAGATGCATTTGTAGCTAAAGGCTACAACATCATCTCTGGAGGCACAGATAACCACATGATGCTTCTTGATTTGAGATCGAAAGACTTGACTGGAAAAGATGCAGAAAATGCCCTCGTCAGAGCTGATATCACAGTGAATAAAAACATGGTGCCATTTGACGATAAGTCCCCTTTCATCACTTCTGGCATGAGAGTGGGAA
>CAYGPP010000012.1:0-49368 GCA_964351885.1 uncultured Marinoscillum sp. | reverse complement strand
ATCTACACCATTGGGTTTCTGTCTTGGTATGATACCTACACGACCACCAAGATCAACTATTTCCTCCCGGACCTTTCCTTCGCGCTTGCTCCCCTCATTTATTATTACATCCGATCGGTAGTTTCTCCTTCATTTCGAGCGCGAGACATTAGGTTCTGGCACTTCATTCCTTTGGCAGTTTATATCGTAATCAAGGCTGTCATTCTGATATACGACAGTGCCCAGCCTGGGTTTGATGAAGTTCAGAATGGATACTTGGTGCTACGCTTCGAGTTGAGATACCTCGAGCCATTCCTATTTCTTTTGAAGACATTCCAGATGCTCTTGTATCTGGCTTTCTCCTTTCAGATGCTCTATACCTTTAGGGAAAAGATCAAACATTACTTCGCCAATACTTATCAGTTGGAATTGAATTGGCTTCAAAATTTCCTTATAGTCTATAGCGTTCTTTATTTGTTCAACAGTATTCAGACTGTCGTCAATGAGGTGATTGTCGATTTAAGTTGGATTCAGCAGTGGTGGTATTACCTCTTATCAGGAATCACCATTATTTATGTGGGAGTTCAAGGTTATTTCACGAGGTTGTCCAGTTTGATCAATGTGGATTTTTCTAGTTTCTCACCTGCACACCTTACTAAAGAAACTTTTAGGAATACGCCTGATGATTTGCTAGAAAAACGAAAAGGAATACTCACTGAATTCATAGATCAGCAGAAACCGTATTTAGACCCGGACCTCACCTTGATTTCTCTTGCTAAGAAAATACATGTATCAAGAGAAGAGTTATCAGAAACCATCAACAGGGGGTTTGAATCTCGATTCAATGATTTTGTCAATCGCTACCGAATAGAAGAAACTAAAAGGCTGATATCAGATGGTAAGCATAAAACTCATTCGCTACTAGGTCTTGCTTATGATGCGGGATTTAATAGCAAAGCCACGTTCAATCGTGCATTCAAGAAAGCTGAGAATCGTTCTCCTTCAGCATATCTCGAATCTTTGTCTGGTAATGATTAGAAGGTTGTGGTCTCAAATCGTGTTTTGAGCTCCTATTCGATCAATTGAGACGATTTTGTGGCAGTTCATTATCAGTTTTGAATAATCAAACTAATAGCGACACGCATGATACACATCAATGTAAAATTTCTAGACTCATCAATTAGTCAAATCAAAAGGCAACTATCTCTTCCCAGAAGTCTTGCTACTGTTTTTCTTTTAGGAAGTGTAGCACTTTCAGCTCAGAATCGCATCGTCAAAATCAGCGTGGATCTACAAGATGAAGTGGCTCAATATGTAGGAATCATGGGATCCGAAAGCCCACTTAGCTGGGATGAGCCATTTCTGCTATCCGATGAAGATGGTGACGGAGTATTTGAAGCTGATGTGACATTCAATACTTCTAAAAAGTATCTGAAATTCAAATTCGTAAAAGATGGAAAGCAGGAGCTCGATGGATCTGATAATCGGATTTTGTGGTTTGCCGGAGATTCTCAAAATGTAACGCTAACATTCAATGAGTTTGAATTCTATGATGCTGATCAACTTGCCAAACTAACGTTGACAGAGGAGCAAATCAAAGAAGATGTAAACGCGCTAAGTCAAATCATCCAATACATTCATCCAGCCATTTATAAATACCTAGATTCGTTGGCTTTGCAAGTAGACTTGATTGAATTGCAGACAGAATTACTCGCAAATCCAGATTTGGTAAATGCTTATAAGGCAATCTCGAAATTTGCCGCCTTGGTGTAATGCTGTCATTCTTTTACCAATCCTTGGAACCTAGGCGCGAATATTGAAAAGGCCATATTTTACCAGCAAGACAAACTTCCGCTGACGTTCAAGAGAATCGGAAAGAGGCTTTTCGTAGATAAAAATGCTTCAGAAAACGAAAGTGTTCGGAATGGATTAGAGATTCTAAGCATCAATGGAATAGCTGTTGATACTATGCTTACCATCTTGGCGGAGTATGTTACTGCGGATGGAAACAACTATGAAAAGAAACTCGAACGATTGACTCTGACAGGTACAGAGAAGCATTCACTTTTCGATATTTTTCATCCGATTGTATTCGGTAGTACCAGCCAATTTGAGCTCAGTCTCAAAGATCACAAGACCCAAATCACGACAACTGAATTTGTCGCAGCAACTTCCAAAACCAACAGAACCAAAGTCCTTCAAGAGCGCTATGATAATTTGGAAAGAAGCTTGAGAGATGGCTGGAATTTCGAATTGCTGAATGAACGAGTAGGTAAACTCACAATCAAATCTTTTGCCGTACAACGAAACGAGTTTGACTGGAAAGCGATTATTGATCAAGCTATTGAAGAACTGAATGAAAAGGACATACCTAATTTGATCATAGATATTAGAGAAAACGAAGGAGGGCAGGGAGAAGTAGGTGAATACATTTTGGAGCGAATCATCAAAGTACCTTTTACAGCTCCAGCTATGGAATCTTCTGTGCGGTATTTGACTATTCCAGATGAGTACAAAAAGCACATCAGTACATGGGATCAGTTTCCGTATGATTTCACAAAGAAAGTAGATCAAAATTTAGGTGATCGATATACCCTTAAGAAGAAGTACTCTGTAGGAGGTAAGACCTATAAGCCTAAGAAAAATGGGTATAAAGGGGAAGTATTCTTAATCACTGATGCTTCCAATAGCTCAGCTACGCATCTGATGGCAGCCTTTTCCAAGCAGATTGATGGGATTACTTTGGTAGGTCAAGAAACAGGAGGAAACCAACTCGGTACCAACGGTAGTTTTATCTTTTTTCTTCGCTTACCCAATACGAGAATTGATGTAGATATTCCTGTTATTAATATGTTCGTTCCACCACTTGAAGGAAAGGCCAAAGATGGCGGTATCAAACCAGATGTGATAGTAGAAAAGAATTATCAGAATTTCATCGATGGGAGGGATGCTGAAGTAGAGAAAATACTGTCGCTAATAGAACAATGATAAAAATAGGTTTTAGAAATAGGGTATATTTAGTCTCTGCTAACCAGCCTATTTATGAAGAATTTCCTGCCAGTTCTTGCTTTACTTCTTTTCTCTTGTTCGTCAGAAGTGGTGAAGTATGAACCAATCACTGAGGACTACTGTGCCCAAATAGATCGAAATAATTTTACAGCACTCTCAGAAGAACTAAGCACTATTCCAGATTCCTTACAGTCCAAAACTGGCGCTTTTGTTTTGGAAGAAGGAGATATGTCCATGGTATTCAGGGCTTGGCTGAGTGAGTCTGCAGAGCAGTCTATCGATGTACAGTACTTTATATTTTCGGCTGACAATATTGGGTTAATCGCTATTGATTATTTGATCAGAGCAGCGGATAGAGGGGTGAAAGTAAGATTGATTGTGGATGACATTATGGTGGAAGCTGATGCAGAAGATTTATTGGCCCTCGATGCCCATCCCAACATCTCAATTAAGATCTACAATCCTACAGCCAATATTGGTAAGAAGCTTCCACAGAAGCTATATAGTCTAACTACGGATTTCAGAGGTTTTAACAGTCGTATGCATAACAAGACTTTCATCGTGGATGATCGGGTAGTGATCACTGGTGGTAGGAATATGGCGGATGAGTATTTCGATTATGATCACGAATATAATTTTAGAGACAGGGATGTCTTGTTATTGGGGGAATCTTCAAAAGATGTAGCGACTTCCTTCTCCTTGTTCTGGGATAGTCCCTTAAGCGTGGCAGTTGATGAGCTAGTTGTTGAGGAATCTGCTAACATCAATGCTGAAGCCAAATTTGAATACCTCCGTCAATATGCATGTAATCCAGATAATTTTTGGCCAGAGGTTCGTGATAAGATTAATGCCGTGCCAAGGCTCTTTCGATCATTACTAAGTTCAGGTGAATTGCGTTGGGTTGACCAGGTTTCATTTGTATCTGATTTGCCTACCAAGAATGACGAGATTGGCGGATTAGGTGGAGGAGGTTTAAGTACAGATTCTTTGATTAGCTTGATCAATTCCGCCACAGAGTCAATCTATATTCAGTCTCCTTATTTGGTGACTACTTCACTAAGCCAGGGGTTATTTCGTCAAGCAATTGACAGAGGAGTAGAAGTGAAAATTTTGACGAATAGCCTAATGTCTACCGACAATTTGGAAGCATTTAGTGGTTATCGGCGGGAGCGAGAAACTTTACTTGAAATAGGAGTAGATATCTATGAATATCGGCCTGATGCTGCCATAAGATATCAAGTCATGACGGGAGCGCTTCAGAAGAAAATGGACTTCAAACCTAAATTTGGCTTACATGCCAAATCTATGGTTGTGGATCAAGAGATTGCTGTAATAGGCACTTTCAATCTTGATCCAAGAAGTGCCAATCTTAATACAGAATGCATCGCAATTATTCGCGATTCTTCAATTGCTGTAGACTTATACAACACTATGCGTGAGGAGAATAAATCCGAAAATGCATGGCATACCACCGCAGATTATAATCCAGATTCAGAGGCTGATTATTCGAAGCGCTTTCAGCTGTGGCTAAGGGGAGTAGTGCCTAAATCTATTTTGTAAAGCACATGTCCTAAGGTCCGTGCAACCTATTGCAAGTTCCTAGCATCTACCATGAGCACAACCTCAAATACCATTGGTAGCAAACAAACTAGAAGAAGCGAAAGTAAGCGTCAGAGTAAAGTTAGCGGCACTTTGGGCGACCATCATGTCGCTTTACATCTACGCCGATTTCTTCGATCAAATGACTCCTTCTTCGATTGAGAGTTTTGGAGATTTAATGACTCCAGTAGGGCCATTGACACCACAATTGCTTTTGATTTTCTCAATCATCTTGATCATTCCAGCTTGCATGATACTCCTTTCCGTATTCTTGAATGCCAAGCTGAATAAGTGGACGAATATTGGGATGGCGATTCTTTATTCGCTAATGTCTTTTATACTTTTCTTTGATACCATAGGCTCAGATTGGTATCAGTTTTATGCGCTTTATCAGGCAGTGGAAATTTTCGTTTTTGGATTGATCGTTTGGACGGCTTGGAGCTGGCCGAGGAAAAGTGCATAAAAAATGCTCTTTAATGAGGCATGTAAATAGCACTTCTGAATATTAATATTTACAGGTCTTGTAACTCCATCAAATAATGCTCGATATCACATTCGCTAAAAATGTCACCCTTCTTTTGAAAGCCATACTTGGCATAGAGCCCTACTGCCGAGAGCTGGGCATGTAAGTACAAGTAATTGCCTGAGCCCTTATGCTGTCGGATGTCTGAGAGTACGGATAGCATCAAGCTAGAGCCAATCTTATTTCCACGCCGATTCGATTTGACAGCAAAGCGTTCCAGCTTAATTCCCTTATCAGTTGCTCTCCATCTCGCCGCACCGACTGGCTCATCCGCATCATCAAGCACTACGAAGTGATGACTAGATTTTTCAAACTCGTCAAATTCATCTTCGCGTGATACTTGCTGCTCTTCCACGAATACTTCTGCTCTAATCTGAAACGCCTTCTCTTTGAGCGCTTCTGTGTTGGCTTTGACTACTCTGATCATTGACTGTTTTTGTTATAAGCTTTGATTATTTCCTTCACCAGTTTATGGCGAACCACATCTCTTTCATCTAGTTCTACGAAACCAATATTCTTCACGTCTTTCAAAATACGAAGTGCATCTGTAAGACCAGATTTTTGGTTCCGTGGTAGGTCTATTTGAGATTGGTCTCCGGTGATGATTACTTTAGAGTCTGGTCCCATTCTGGTCAAGAACATTTTGATCTGCATGGCTGTCGTATTTTGAGCTTCGTCCAGCAGCACATATGCGTTGTTGAGTGTGCGCCCTCTCATGTATGCCAATGGTGCGATTTCTATTACACCACTTTCTCTATAGTATTTTAGTTTTTCTGATGGCAACATGTCGTTGAGCGCATCATGAATTGGTCTCAAATACGGATCAATTTTCTCCTTGAGATCACCAGGTAGGAAACCTAGATTTTCACCGGCTTCCACAGCAGGTCTGGTGATGATGATTTTTTTGACCTCTTTATTCTTGAGAGCCCGTACTGCGAGTGCGACCGAAATATAAGTCTTCCCTGTTCCTGCAGGACCAATGGCAAAAACCAAGTCATTATTGCGAACAGCATCTACGAGCTTTTTTTGGTTTTTAGTCTTGGGTACAATCTTCGCACCTTTCATGCCGAATACCAGCACATCATTTGATCCGATGGAAGCATTGTGTTCTCCTTCTTCCAGATAGGCTTTCACATTCTCCTGAGACACCTTACCATAGCGCTCATAATGATTCATGAGTCCATTCATGATGTCATTAATTCTCTGGATCTGAGGAGCAGTTCCCTGAATTCTTATTTCATTTCCTCTGGAAATAATCTTGCTCTCTGGAAACGAAGCAGCGATCTCTTTGATGTTTTGATCTTGAACTCCTAGGAAGTCTACAAGAGAAATATTGTCTAACGTAATGACCTTTTCTAACAAATGCTGATTGATTTATGGGTGTTTAATTTTTGTTGCAATGAGAATCTCTATTTTTGTTAAAAATAAAGAAATATTTCTGTCGCTCGCATGGCTCTAGTCACATTATTGTCGGATTTCGGAACTGAAGACCACTACGTTGCAGCGGTGAGAGCGGCTATTGTGTCGAGTGAACCTACGGTCAATGTTGTGGATATTAGCCATACTATTCGACCTTCCGATATTGGTCATGCGGCGTATGTATTAAGTAGTGTTTTTAGAGATTTCCCGGAAGGAACTGTTCATCTATGCGCTATTGATAATATTGGAAAAGCATCGAGTAAATTACTCGGAATAGAACTGGAAGGACACTTTTTTGTTGGATACGATTGTGGTTTATTTAGCCTTTTGTCTACATCACAACCTAGTGCCATGTTTGTCCTCAATCAAGGAGATTTCGATCAGTCTACTTTTAAGGCCAAACATGTCTTAGCTAAAGTTTCGGCTCAAATCGCTAAAGGAAAGCAATTGAGTGATTTGGGCGAGCCAGTCGATCAAATCGAGACGCTGTATGCACGTCAGTTAAAAGCCACCAAACAGGAGATAGTGGGTAACGTGATTCGTGTCGATCACTATGGAAACCTAATTACCAATATTCCGAAATCCGAGTTTGATACGATTAGAAAAATCAATGGAGGCACGCCGTATATGGTAAGTTTTGGCAGAGAGAAAATTTCTGAAATGCATGAGGATTTTCACAGTGTAGATTCGGGTGATTGTGCTGTTTTCTTCAATAGCAACGGCAGACTTCAGATTGGCATCAATAAGGGAAATGCATCCGAGCTCCTTGGTCTTCCTTTGGATGCCCATGTCATTATACAATTTTACAAATGATTCGGCGGGTAGTCAAAATGTCTTTTCAGGAGGATCGTATTGAGGACTTTTTAGTCATCTTCAAAAGTGCAAAACAGAAAATTCGGAGAATGCCCGGGTGCCATTATTTGTCACTTCACAGAGATCATCATCGAGCAAACACCTATTATACTTTAAGTCATTGGGAGAATCAAGAAGCTTTAGATAGGTATAGAGAAACTGAATTATTCAAAACGACTTGGGCTGCCACCAAGTTGCTTTTCAATGATAAGCCTCAAGCGTTTTCTTTGGATCTAGTGGATGAGGTCAATTAGTGTCCTGTGCAGACAGCTAAACCATCAAAGAAGTATTGCTCATTCTTCCCAACGTTCCCGAAGGCCAAGACCATATGCTTGAAGAAGTTGTCGTTCATATGAACCTTGATACTGCCATCCAATTCTAAGAAACGATCATAAGTCAGTAATTCGCCATTGCTCATCAAGACCTTATCGAGTGTGGTGATACTTTTCCCCGTAGCTCCAACTACCGGATTGAGGGAGAATGCTAATTCACCTACTTCACTTACAGAACCGAAATGCAAATGAGCTGGATGCTCCATTTTTGGATCAGTATTACTAAGTGTAATTTCAATTTTGAGTATTCCGGGACTGGTTTCAGTCACAACTACTTCTCCTTGAATAGGGTTAAAATTAGCCCTGTGTATGGTGTAGATGGACGCTCTAAGTTCTTCCTTTTCTTCTTGTTCGTCACAAGAAATAAAAAGGAAAACTGAAAACAGAATACATAAAAACTGGGCTATGCGTTGCATTAAACTAAGTTACATGGAGTCAATGAGACAAGTATACAAATGAGTGCCTTTTCATAGATCATGAGCCACTTTTGATATTATGCTCTAATCAGACATTTATATAACAACATAAATGTCAAAATCATTTACTCTTAACTCTAAAAAATGTTTAAAGAGCTTTTTCGTAAGCTTCCTTGATCCATGCGATCAGCTCATCATCTACTTGGTTTGGAGAAGTCAGCTGGACTCTATGAGTGCACATAGTGCCAAAAGGCCCTGAGCTTCCGAGTCGCTCTGTTTCGGGCTTGTCCTTGAGTTTCAATCCCAGATCAATTCTCGTTTTAGTGGCAGGTTTGATGAGTGCAAACTGACGTTTGCGAATCATACTCACACTATCTTTTTTGGGAGTACGTGTGATGTCATCACCAAAGGTGTTGATCGCTTCTATCAACTTATCATAAATAGGTTGGAGTACTTCTTTTCCTTTGTATTGGTTGGTGAGTAGCTCATCATCATCGATTGATCCAGCATCGGTCTTTTTGGATTTGAAAGCTACGAAGTTGGCAAATCCATAAGTGAAGTTATATTCTTTTTTTAGGAAGTTAATAATCTCCCCATGCTTCTCAATTCCACTTTCCTTAACGATATCGATCCAGTGTTCCAGTGCATGTCCCGTGTTTTTTTCAAGTCCTTCTTCCATGATTCATGTCAATTTTGAACATTGAAAATCGGAAAAGTAATTGAAAAGATCAAATAAAATCGATCTCCGCTCTGAAAGGGAATTTCATCAAATACTTGTGAGCGTCACTTACGGTCATCTCATTATTGATGATTCTGTAGAGGGTCTCCGTGATCGGGCAGCGAACTTTGTAAGTCTGCGATAGCTCATTGATGATATTGATAGTCTTGACGCCTTCTGCCACTTCTTCCATGGAAGCTATGATATCAGTGATGTTTTCTCCTTTAGCTAGGCGTGTGCCTACCGTGAAGTTTCTACTCAACTTACTAGAAGAGGTAGCTACCAAATCGCCCACTCCGGCTAGGCCTAAGAAGGCTTGAGCGTTTCCGCCAAGGGTCTTCCCAATGTGAACCATTTCCACCAACCCTCTGCTAATGAAGAGTGCTTTGGCGTTCTCGCCTAAGTCTAACCCGGAGATTGTTCCAGCACCTACAGCGATGATGTTTTTAAGAATCCCACAAAGCTCGATCCCAATTAGATCATTACTTCCGTAAATGAGGAAGCGATCGTTCTTGAGCAGCTGCTGCCCGACTCTGATAACCTCATCAAAGTGGCTAGCGATTACAGTTGCCGCGGGTTTTTTTTCACTGATTTCTCTAGCAAGGTTTGGGCCAGCCATACAACCAATACGCACAACACAGCTTTCTTCCTTAATCACTTCACTCATGGTTCGGACGTGATCCCGAGAAAGCGGATTATGCTCACTTATTTTTGATCGATCTACATTGAGGTCGAATCCTTTAGTACCATGAATAAGGATATGATATGGGCGCAAGAATGGGCTTAATTGCTTCATCATCGCCCGAAAATTGGCGGACGGAACTACTGGAAAAATAACATCACATTCACTTCCGATATACTGTAGATCATTGGTAACTTCTACTCTATCATTGAGTTGATGCCCCGAACTAACTCGTGTTTCGTTTAGCTCCTTAGTTTTTTCAGGAGTACGAACGTATAGTATTACGCGTTGATTCTTTTCAGCAAGGATATTGCTAACGGCCGTTCCAAAACTACCCGCTCCAACTACCCCGATTGGCTTACTATTAGATGTATTTTTCAAGTCCATAGCCTTCCATTCTGTTGTGATAATAATACAAGGTGTTCATATCCTGAATGATAATCTTATCGCCTTTGCGAACGAGTGGTCGCTGTGCATGATACATGCCTACATTCTCCAATCCAAGCGTAATTGTTACTTCTGCTTTTTGCCGCATGTGCCCCGCAACTCCCACTTGAGACTTTTTCTCCAACTTAAAAATTCGCTTTCTGAGTTTTTTCCAAGCCTTCTTGAATTCCAAGTAGTCGATCTCTAAATCTTCATCTGGCAGTCTGAGTAGGTTGTATAAATCGAGCTTTGCATTCTTTCGCTCCATGATCTTGAATGCCGTATAGGCTACCAAATGACTCGCAAATACATGATTGTATTTATGATACTCTTCAACTATCCGCTTAGCTAATTGGCGTACATATTCTGTTTCACGCTGATGATCGACGGTGATTTTTCCCCCTGAGATGAAGTAATCTTTTGGATCGATGTGCTTACCAAGGTTATCAATACTATTGCCCTCATCATCCACATAGTTGCCTAAGACATCCATTCCTCTTCCGATACTCACAGAAATGTTAGAGCCCTTTGCGAAGAACTTGAATAAGAAGGTCGCAATTTTATAGGAAGTAGTGAACTCATCTGCTTCCTTGTAATAGCGTTCTTGTCCTGTGCGCTTCAGGTGTTCGTTGATGAGTGCAGGAGCCTCCAGTGTAAAATGGTAATTGAGTACCACTGGTACCAAGAAAATCTTTTTAGCCGGCTCACCTTCAGATTCATTTTGGTACATGATGCGCTGCGCTTCGATAGCAGTACTCATCAATCCTAGCTTGAGGCCTTTCTCTATCTGACCAGACCTAGAACGAGTTCCTCCAGGGAAAAACAAACTATGGCAACCTCTTCTGAGTGCCATACTTGAATAGGTCTTCAATGTCTCCAAGTAAACTGGATTCTTCTTTCGCCTGTCTACTTTGTAAGCACCGAGGCTATTCATGAAGTAGGCGAAGATTTTCAAATTGAAGAGGTTAAGCCCTGCTCCGTAAATGAATGCTGGAAGACCAAGAAATTGAATTACCCAGCCAATAAGGATTGAGTCGAGATTGCTAAAGTGAGTAGGGACCATCACCACTGTACCTCTTTTCGCAAGTTCACGAATATGCTCGGGCTCACCTACCACATTGATTTTATCTCCCAAATCTAGCTGACGGCTGAAAAGTGAAGTGATTCCTTTTACCCTGGTAGCATTAAGTAATCTTGCAAAACCAAAGGTGATAAACCCTCTAGCAAATCGGTAAGAGTTCTTTTTGAAGTTGCCAGAGATTTCATCTGCATATCGATGGATAATCTCCCTTAGTAAGCCTTCTTCAATGGCTTTTGCCTGATCTGGAGGAAGCGTGCTACTTTCACTAAGCTTATCTTGAATGCCCTTCCAGAATGGTTTTTCGTCTTTCGGATCTACTCGCCAAGGATTGGCTTTCATTCGAAGCTTTTCGCGATAGACGGTCATTTCTAACTCTTCGCGTAAGGATCGCCCACTGGTAATTTGCTGCAGGCTTTCGAATGATTCATCCGTCACCTCTTCCAAGAATTGCTTCCTGTCCTTAGCTAATTGTACAATAGGCCATTGCTGGGTGCGGGGTATTATCTCAGAATATCGAACTTTCTGTCTTCTCATTCACTAATCTCGCGATGGTCAATTTGGCTCTGCAAGTTAGAACAAATGCAGCATCATTCTATATATAGTGAACACCTTTGCCTGTTTCTACACACTTGCCACCAACTTTTACAGCGCTGATCTGACCTTCCTCATCTGTAGAAGTATCCAAATAGAGCTGACTTGGTCTACCCATTTCATAGCCTTGTAAACTTAGGATCGGTCTTGGTACCAGGTCGTATTGGGTGAGATAGCATACCAATGGCCCATTTGCAGAGCCAGTAGCAGGATCTTCAATGATGCCTACTTCTGGTGCAAACATTCGGCCTTGCACATCACCATCAGTCACACCCTCTTTCGTAAATACATAAAGGAAGGCGTCATTGACTTGATTCTTAATGGTTTTCCAAAGAGATGTGTTCATTTCACATCTACCCAGAGCGTCTAAATTTTTCAGTTGTACAATCAGTGTATTATTACCGCAGGAGACTTCCTGAATTGGAGATTCCCCAAGGTCATTAATGGAAATAGAAAGCGCATCAGCTATGGTTTGGCGTTTATCGTCATGGATGTTGCCAAAATGAGGCAATGGCTGATTCATGGTTACCATATCAGCTATGTTGTTTTTGAATTCCACCTCAACATCAATTTTTCCAACTTTTTGTAAGAGTGAAATCGCAGCGCTACCATTTTCTGGATGGTCGAACTTTTGGCTGAGGTAGAATGCCGTACCAACAGTCGGGTGACCAGCAGTAGGGAGTTCCTGACCTGGAGTGAATATTCTCATGGAGTAATATTCCGTTTCATGATCTGGAGGAAAAAGAAAGACCGTTTCGGACAGGTTTAACTCAAGGGCAATGGATTGAAATAAGTCAGGGTTGATCGAAGATGCGTCGGGAAAGATCGCCAATTGATTTCCTCCATATTTGACACTGGTGAACACATCAAGTAGAATATATTCGGCTTGCATAGAGATATTTTGAATTGAGAGATAAAACTTAAAAACACTAACGACTAAACAAAAGGTTTGTAAAGCAAATTAATCAGCCTTTAATAAACTGACGAAATTCATGTTTTTCGGAAACTTCATGCCTGATTTGAAGGTCGTTTCTAAGTTTGACTTTGTATAATATTGCACCTGAAAGATTCATGTCGCTGAAACTAAAAGATATCCAAGCTCCAGTAGCCCAAGAAATGTTGGAATTCGAACAGAAATTCCGACAGAGCATGCGCAGCAATGTGATGCTTTTGGATAAAATTACTAGCTACATTGTTCGGCGCAAGGGCAAGCAGATGCGCCCACTTTTCGTCTTTTTGAGCGCTGGGGCTTCAGGTGGGATCAAAGAACCTACTTTTCGGGGAGCGTCCTTAATTGAGCTACTACATACAGCCACTTTGGTTCACGATGATGTGGTGGATGATTCACATTACCGCCGAGGATTTTTCTCTATCAATGCGCTCTGGAAAAATAAGATTGCCGTACTCGTAGGAGATTTCTTACTGTCTCGTGGCTTGTTGCTCTCTCTAGATAATAATGATTTTGATTTGCTCAAGATCGTTTCCAATGCTGTGAAGGAGATGAGTGAGGGAGAGCTTCTTCAGATGGAGAAGGCCAGAAAGCTGGACATTACAGAAGAGGTTTATTATGACATTATTCGCCAAAAAACTGCCAGTCTTATTACTTCATGCTGCAGGGTAGGAGCGTCCTCTGCTAAGGCTGATGAGAAGACCATCGACCTGATGACGCAGTTTGGAGAAAATGTTGGGATGGCTTTTCAGATTAAGGATGATCTATTTGATTACGGTGCATTCGAAATAGGTAAACCAACTGGGATTGATATCAAAGAAAAGAAGATGACCTTGCCACTCATTTTCGCGCTAAATCAAGTTGGTAAGTCAGAAAAAAAGCGGATCAGAAAGCTTATCAAACGAAGTGCAGACGAACCAAAGTGTGTCAAAGAAGTGATTGAGTTTGTGAAACAATCTGGTGGTATTGAATATGCAACTCAAGTGATGAATGAGTATCATAAGAAAGCCAATGATCAACTTTCGCAACTCCCAGAATCAGAATACAGAACATCTCTTGAACAACTGGTTCAGTTTACGATAGATCGAACGAAGTAGACTCAATACTCAAGCACCGTAGGTGTATGATGAAAGGACTAGAGTCTAAGAATTATTACTCAATAAGTATTTTGCTTTATCATCAAGTATCATTGATTGAGTCAACAATTTTTGAAATAATCCGAATGAGTTAGAATCAGGATTTTAGCATCTTAGGAGATGCGGAAGACAATGCTTAAACAGCAATTATGCAATAGAGACCTATTGCATAATCAGATGATTTGAAAATCAGTTAGTTACGTATTTTATGAAATACCTATTTGGTGATTCTCAAATGTCTGGACGGTCCGTAGCGGTTAACCCTGATAAAATGCTGAGAACAGCATTTTCGTCAATTATTCATTTTTCTAATGAATAATCCGTGTTAAAAAGACTAAAGGCAGTAAAATCCATTAAGAGAGTTGGGTTCCTAACTTATGCGAGTGAGGCTAGTACTAGGCGTTTGATACCCTAGTGTTTCTTCTGACCAATACGAAAATAGTAAGTGCCATGATAAGCCCAGCTAAACTGAGCACTGATATGATATACAATTGAAAAGTTCCGCTGCTCTGTATATTATCTGGAATAAAATCATCTTTCACCATTTCTAACTCCTCTCCAATAGCACTTGCTCTTTGCTGACTTGCCATAATTTGTCTCTCAAAGGATTCGCTATTTATCCGCGCCAAGGCAGCTGATTTTAGTTGTGAAAAAGGTAAAATTTGATTGATGCTATCCAAATATCTAAGACTCAATGTGCCCTCTTTTACATTATCAAAACTTAGCATCAATCGATGATCAGTAATAATGCTTTTCACGTCACCATCAGACATATTCATATCCACAGCCATATTGAAGAGGGAGTCAGCTTCTTGATATTTTTTTTCATCAAAATGAATGAGACCTAAGTTATTATATATCGTCACCAAGAGTCTTTCACTATTTAAGACTTCTCCGATACGGTAGGCAGAGGTTAACCATTCCCTAGCTGCACTATAGTCTTTCTTTACTCTCAATACGTTTCCTATATTATTACTACCATGAAATTTGTTGACAGGTTTTTGAGCGGTTAAGTAAGATTTTCTAAACCATGCTTCAGCACTATCCAGTAACAATGGTTGATCCGTCGCGACAGATTTTTGCTTGGTATTAATTCCGATTTGATTGTAAATACGGGACAATACGTCATCATGATTGGCAGATTCTTTGGCGTTAACAAGAGCACTATTGAAATGAACTCTTGCCGAATCAAACAAATCCATGCCTCTTAATGCTAAACCCAAATCAATATGAGCCTCACTAATCCATTCATTATTTTTCGATTTAACAGCGATATCAAATCGCTTTTTGTAGGACACATAAGCAGATTTAGCCAAGCCATTATCCAATGACAAGGTGCCTACATTTTCAAGCATCATTATTTGTCCTTCAATATTTCCTAAGGATTCATAAACTCTTAATGCTCCGAGGTAATATTTTTTCGCATTGGAATAATTATTTACCACCTGATAAGTATAACCCATTCCCCAGTAGCACTGCGCAAGATCAGCCTTGTTGGATTCATCAAATGCGTTTTGTTCAGCTTCTAAAAGACCTTGAATAGTCAACTTTGGGTTCGACGTTAAATTACTCATAGCTTTTCCGTAAATCGCATCAAACCGATCACCAGAAATTGCGGAGAGACTAATACAAAACGTAAAAATGAAGAGTAAACTTTTTAACATGTGATTTCTCACCCTATCTAAAAAGGGTCCAACCTCGAAAATAGTAAAAAAAAACCGCACGAATGGGCAGTTTTTTTAATCTTTTGAGAGGTATTGTTCTTAGCAGCCTTCGCAAGGGACTCCTGGAGGAACATTGGTGCCGCCACCTTCTCCGCTGCTTCCACTTCCACCGATCGGAAGAGGGCTTTCTACATTTTCTACTTTAAGATCTTCCATGCCATCATCAGAACAGCTAACAGTGATCAAACTTGTAGCCGCAGCTATTAACAAAGTGAGTGCAATTGATTTTAAGTTTTTCATAATAGTTTAATTTAAGTTAGATGATTGTCCTGTAAAATTAACTAATCCTAACGTTTTGTTAGAACCAATATACTAAACAGGTAAAAACACTGTTTGAGCCTGATAATCAGTGATTAACCGTGGTTTTTCCTCTGTTATTAACCCAATTTATTTGAGTCGTCTGAGTGGTGAATTATTATATGAATAATGGTTTATTTAATTGCAATTTGACCGTATTAGTACGCACTAATTGAAGGAGTCATTTTTTTTTAATATAAGAAGACCAATTAACTTCGCGCCAATATTTCGACATTCAATCGAAATGGTCAGGTTGTGAAGCTATTGATCCTATGGAGTGCCTAGTGAATTTGTCTGGCGCAGATAATAATCAAATAATAAAAGACAATTATGAGTAAAGCAAAAGCAGATGATACCGTAAAGGTTCATTACACTGGAACGCTTAAGAATGGTGAAATTTTTGATAGTTCAGTGGAGCGCGATCCATTGGAATTCACAGTTGGAGCTGGTCAGATGATCAAAGGCTTTGATGAAGCTGTGAATGGTATGAAGGTTAGTGAAAAGAAGACTGTAACTATTCCTAGTGCTGAAGCATATGGAGAAAAAAACGATCAGTTGATTCAGCAAGTTCCAAGAGCGGAACTTCCTGAAGAGATGAAACCAGAAGTAGGTCAGACCCTTGTAGCGACTAACCAAGAGGGTCAGCAGACTCATGTGATAATCAAAGAAGTAGCTGAGGAAGCAATCACCATAGATGCTAATCACCCATTGGCGGGTCAAGATTTGATCTTTGAGATTGAGTTAGTGGCGATCGGGTAATTGCGTTTCCGAGATGTGAAAAAAATCCCGACCATGTGGTCGGGATTTTTTTTGGACTGTAAGTAACTCTACTCCTCCATCTTATCTAGTTCCTCTTGTGTGTAATCAGTCGGTTTGCCTAGATATTCGAAAGTTGCTATTTCTTCTTTTAACTCATCAAGAGTAATACCTACTCGTTTGTAAGCTGCAGCACCGAGAGGTAAGTGGATAGGTGGATTTTCCAACTTGGTCACATCATACATAGCTTGAGCTGCTTTTGTAGGATTGCCAACTTGATTACCACTGACCCCTTGGATGGCATCCATATTTTTCTTAGCTGATTCGTTGTACTCGGCAATAGATGACTCGCTGAAAGTGGCAGACCTCCCTGCCCAGTCTGTACGGAATGGTCCGGGTTCAATATTTATCACCTTGATACCGATGTGTTTTACTTCAGCTGCCAGAGCCTCACCTATTCCTTCTAAAGCGAATTTGCTTCCGTTGTAAATGCCTACTCCCGGAAATCCTTTTAGCCCAGCAATGGAAGTAATATTTAGGATGTGCCCACTTCGCTGAGAGCGCATGAATGGAAGTGCTAGTTTGATCATGCGAATGCAACCAAAGACATTCACATCAAATTGACGCTGAATTTCTTCCTCACTGGTTTCTTCTATTGGACCAAGAGATCCATATCCAGCGTTATTGACGAGGACATCTAACCTGCCGTAAGTTTCCTTGATCAAGGCGGCTGCTTCGTCGATTGACTGTTGATTTTGCACATCTAGGACTATACCTTTCACTAGCCCTGGATGGATGGCTTCCAGTTCAGCTATCTGAGATGCTTTACGCACTGTGCCAATGGCAATCTCTCCACTTGCAACTACTATTTTCACGAGTTCCCTGCCAAAGCCTGTTGAGCACCCTGTGATTAACCAAATTCTTTTACTCATTGTATTGTTTGTTATTGTGTAGAGCTTGCTGGTAGCTATTCCAACTAAAATACCCTAATTCGACTCTCTATTAAAAAATGTAAAACTACTATGAGAAAATTTCTCTTGCTCCCACTTATTCTACTCTTAAGTTGTGATGAAATTGCAGATGACATAGTCGGCTTGGAAACAGCCCTTGATCTATCAAAAAATACCCCAGTGATTTCTAATGTTGGTGATGTTTATTCTTTAGTTGTAAATGCAGATAATTTCTCTTTACATGATGTAGCTAAAGTGGAAATGGATTCTGCTTTGGTGTTGTCCTTGACTGTTGCGGGTTATAGCTCTGGGACTTTGTATTTTTTAGTCTATTCAGAAGATTCATTGGTAGTGTTTGATAGAGAGGTATCTTCCAATGTGGTGATTTCTGAATTTCCTCCTTACTCTGCTCGCTCGTTAAGTGTTTCCCTACAAGATTTCTCAGGTAAGGTGAGTTTGTCGCTTACTGAGGATTAGATTTAATCACACCTCTCTTTTGCTTTTTGAGCTTGATTACGATCGTAACTATCAAGATCGGAGAATAGCACCTTTCGACGATGATAATGATTTGATTTACACATCTATCGTAGTAGATACGATAGATGGCTGTAACCAGAGAGCTGGTATTTGTCTGGAGTCCATTTTAATCCATTCATTCAATATCCTCAAGACAATGTCGAGAATTACACGATCTTGCAGCTAGAGAATGCACTCAGAGGCGCCAGATCATGGGATCAATGAAGGGATAATGTGAGAAATACCAACAACCCTACGTCTTCTGCCTTGGTTCGTGTCCCCACGAATCATTTTATCAATAGTCAGAATTGACCTCCTAGATGTTTGAGGAAGTTGAATTTACTCTTCGACAAGCTCAGAGTGACAACTCGGAAATATATGGAGCTTTGAAGGGGCTGTAGTGTGCTCAATAAAATGCCTACTGACTCGATGATTTGTTGTGATGACTGGTTGAAAATGTCATGCTGAGCTTGTCGAAGCATAGATATTTTCATCTCCCTTTTCAGGGGAGCACGCACAAAATTTATTCATTATCTATTATACTATAATAATTAGTAAAACTAAATATATTAGTTTTGGAGAATGAATTCTATTCTTCATTTGGACCTTGATACCTTCTTTGTTTCTGTAGAGCGTTTGAAAAATACTAAACTTATTGGTAATCCTGTATTGATAGGAGGAACAAGTGATCGAGGAGTAGTGGCAGCATGCAGTTATGAGGCTAGAAAATTTGGCGTACACTCTGCTATGCCAATGAAATTAGCAAGATCTCTATGTCCTGAGGCGCAGATCATTCGCGGAAACTCGGCAGATTACACCAAGCACTCTAAAATAGTCACAGAAATCATCCGAGAAGATGTGCCTATACTAGAGAAGAGTTCTATCGATGAGTTTTATGCTGACCTCACTGGAATGGATAAGTTTTTTGGCAATCTGAAGATGGCTACTGAGCTACGCCAAAAGGTGATGCGAGAGTCTGGGCTACCTATTTCATTTGGACTTTCGGAGAACAAGACGGTATCCAAAGTAGCTACTAATGAGGCAAAGCCTAATAACCACCTGATGATTGATTATGGAAAGGAGAAGCATTTCTTAGCGCCTCTTTCGGTAAAGAAAATCCCCATGGTAGGAGATAAGACTTATAGCAAGCTGGTGAGTCTAGGGGTAAGGAAGATTCACACAATCCAAGAGATGTCTGTAGATCTGATGGAGCGAGCTTTTGGTGCGAATGGTGTGAATATCTGGAAAAAGGCAAATGGGATTGATTACTCCAAGGTAGTTCCATATTCTGAACGAAAGTCAATCTCTACTGAGCGCACATTCGACAGAGATACGATTGATGTGACTAAGCTGAAGGGTATACTCACAGCGATGGTGGAGAACCTCGGATTTCAACTCAGGAGAGGAGAGAAACTTACTGCTTGCATTACGATAAAGGTGCGTTACTCTGATTTCAATACTTATACACTCCAGTCGCGAATTCCTTACACAGCTGCAGATCACGCACTTATTCCTAAGGCTTTAGATCTATTTGATCGGTTGTATAACAAGCGGTTGTTGGTACGACTGATTGGGGTGCGGATGAGTGATTTGGTGAATGGATTTTATCAGATCGATCTCTTCGATGATAGCGAGGAGCAACTCAACCTCTACAATGCGATGGACTATATCCGTGATAGATATGGTGATCGGTCTGTGATGCGTGTATCAGGAATGGAAGCTCGCACTATCGGACGATGGAATCCTTTTAATGGTGAACCACCACCCTTGCTGGCTAATCGGCATAGGTGATGGAAATTGTTTTGTTTCCTGAAAAGCACATAAACCACTAACTTTAATAAAATGACTACTCCATACACATCCAGTGAGGATACGATTGATGACATCTCGCTTCTAGAACCAGATGTTAACTATTCCTATGCTGACTATCTCAAATGGACTTTTGACGAGCGAGTGGAGATTATCAAAGGAAAGCTTTTCAAGATGTCACCAGCTCCGAGAAGAGCACATCAAGATATTCATTCGGCGTTATATATTGAGGTGGGTCAGTTTTTGAAGAAGAAGGAATGTAAAGTCTATTCTGCTCCTTTTGATGTCCGTTTTCCGATTAAATCTGATGATACGGATGATCAAACTGTAACTGTGGTGCAACCTGATATTAGTGTGATTTGTGATCAGGCTAAGCTGGACGACAGGGGATGTAAGGGAGCGCCTGATTTGATTGTAGAGATATTGTCTCCTTCTACATCATCTAAAGATCTCAATGAAAAATACCAGCTATACGAAGAACATGGAGTGAAGGAATACTGGGTGGTATATCCTGGTGAAAATGTGTTGGAAATTTATGAGTTGGAGAAGGGTAAGTATGTCTCGCGAGGCAAGTTCGTAAGAGAGGATACGGTTCATTCCAATGTGCTGGTCGGGTTGGAGATCAAGTTGGAAGACGTATTTGAGATTCAATAGAAGCTTGAGATCTCAAACCAATAAGTTGCTTCAAATTCTACATGGGTACTTGTTTTTTTATGAATAGCTGTCACATTGAAAATGAGTTTGTCATAGACTAACTCACCTTTCTTGACTGTAGATTGAGTACTTAGTTTCAATTGGACATCTTCGTGTTTGTCGTCTTTTTGGCGAAAGATAATTAGCTCTTCTAGTGCTCTTAGTCTGGCTATGCTATATGGTATTCAAGACCCACTCCATCAAAAAGTATTGCATTATTGTCGGGATCATTTTTATCAATAATAATAGCTTCTTCTTGTGTATAGCCCCAGCCTCCTTTTATGGGCATTTTGCTACCAAGGGATTTGAAATCCTCGATTAGTACCTGTTTGAGTGGTTTATTATAATTGATTGTTGGAGGATCGATTTTCATATTGAATGAGCAGGTCTTAGTTCTGCCTCTGAAAATGAGACGATAACATTGCGTGATATCGCTTTAATTTATAAAATGATAAAGGGTTCGATATTATTAATCATTATCTATTGATTACCAATTTTGTCGTGATTGTTTTATTAGGCTGCTCTATTCGCAATAGGTAGTATCCATTGATGATTTCTGAGGTTAGGCGAATGGCAACAAAATCACCTCTGCTGCTATAATTATTGGTTAAATCGTGCTTTCGCCCATCAAGACTCGTAAGAGAAATATTGGGATTTATAAGGGAGCTTGAAACAGTAAAAGAAATAAAATCACCGGAAACTGGGTTGGGATAAGCCATCAACTCATCATCCGATGAGGACTGAAGTGTGAAGGCTCCATCAAGTATATTTTCTTCACCTGGATTTCCGTTTCCGCCGAGTAAGTACCAATTATCAGGTAAGCTGTTGTCTAGGTATGGATTCTTTAAAGCAAGCGTCTGTCCTTCGCTAGCGAGGAGCCAAGGAACTTCCACTTGATAACACACTTCGTCAGTCAATACACCGGCGCTGTTGTATAACCGAACACAATCTCCTCCGCTAGAAAGACCAAAATTAAAGTCTCCCAACGCTGCAGTATTCGGATGAAAAGAATCAAATAATGCTTTGTCTCTACAAATAACTAGGTATTCATGACTTGCTATGGATGTGTTTTCGAAACTGAATGTATTTTCATCATTATCATCCGTAAGTTGCCAGCCCGTCAGGTTAATCGTTTCATTGGACTTATTGTATAGCTCTATCCAGTCCTTGGTGTCAAATGCTTCAGAAGGATTGTAGTTGATTTCATTAATCACAATGGCGTTCAGCTCATTTGAAGGTTCAAAAACGGCTATCATTTCCGTATCTTCAGTTAGCGTGATCTGAATTTTTTGATCTGTAGAAGTAAGGTCCCCTTCCCACCTCACAAAACGATATCCAGCCTTTGGTAGAGCATCTAGCTCCACGGGCATTTGACTAAAATACGACCCCTGCCAAGGGAAAGTATTTAGTGTAAGTGTATTGAGTCGTACATGTCCTTCCGAACTGTCAGCTTCGATACTCAAATTATACTGAGTTCCTAAGCTAAATCGGCTCCTTAGATGGGTGATGACATGGTTGGGTCGTGCGTTGGCGTAGGTTTTTAAATTTTCAATTTGGCTATTCCAATAACCTAAATTCCCATCCCATCGATTTAAATGATCACCAATTTCTGATTCAATATTTGAAGATATTTCATTAATACTGCTGATTAAGTTACTGGATTGCCAGGAGGTGTTAAGTTGATCGGCGAATGCGTTTACAAACTGTTGTTTGAAGCCCTCGTTCTGGATGAGTTTTCTAAGGAGGAGGGTAGACCATGGGGGGTTAGGCCAGCCCGGACCATTAGACTCAAGCGCAAAGTTGAGCATATTGTGATTCGGGTTCTCCCCCCAGATTGCAAAGCCGAAATCTGTGTCGTAAGCTATCCATCGCCATTTACTCCCAGGAGCTGTTGATTTCCAATACTTGATATTATTTCCCGGCCAGTCCTTATTATCAATGAAGATGTTTCCGATCTGATATTGAATAAAATTTGGAATGTCGATTTTGCTGGCCACATAATTATAATACTCACTCTCCGATAGGTTGTGGCTGCTGACATATTCTATGAGGGCTACATATTCCCCTTCGTCTCCTTCTACTGCTTCAGCATTGAGTTCTAGGATTGTGATATCATCCGGATTCAAGCCATGATGACTTGCAAGGAAGTCTTCGTTCACCTTTTCGCGAATGTTTTGAATGCCCCAGTACTCACCATTGATATATACAACTGCTGGTTGATAGGCTTGTTTGTCCACTTCGGGGTGAAAAAGTGAGGTCAGAAATGCGTCTCTGAACATTGTATTGTTCCAGTCATTCCCAGAGTTTCTGAGTATGATACTAGAGAATCTTCCCATATCGAGTTGGTCAAAAAACTTATAGGAAAGCGTATTGTCTCCGTATGAATTTCGAGCATGAATTGAAAATGATTTCTGGGCATTGGCTCGAGACCAAGCACCAAATATTTTCATTCCCACGTCTTGTGATAGCGCTACTTCTCCTTGAGTATCTATGAGTTCAATATGCACTGGCTTTTCCCAGTCTTCCCAAAAATTAGCACCAAAGTACGGTAAGTTAGGTTGAGCATTAGGGCCCAGCACGTATATGCCTTCTTGATTGTCCCAAAGATTGATTGGGTCTGTGGTGATCGAAACTACTGGTATGGTATGGTTATTTTCTATCAAAAAGGTTTGCGTTACAATTGGCCCAGGTAATGCATTATCATTGATTACTTGTGCGCGTATACTAGTGGTTTTAGTAAGTGTGATTGGCGAACCATTATATTTTGTTCCCGAGGAAGAGGGTGAAGAGCCATCAGTGGTGAAGTAGATGCTATCGATGGATTGGCCAGTAGTGAGTGATACTTCTTGATTGGTGGTGTATGCGCCCCCAGGAATGGAGAAAATAACTTCACCAGATTGTGAGGAAAATCCTTCTGTTTGGTTGGGCATAGATGGGGTAGGTGCGCTGAAGTACACCCAATCTGCTGTGCCATCTGGTTTCCGGCCAAACGAAATATCTGTAGCGATTGACTTGAAAGTAACAGAGTCAATCAAATCACCAGATGCATTGAATAGTAATAACGTTTCTCCATCTGCATTGAGTTTAAAATTGGTATGGAGATGATTTTGGATATTGGTGAGATAGGGGGAAGTCGAGTTTCCTCCTGATGAAGATCCAATACTTAGAATTGGAATAGCTGTAAGATCAGACGACCCAGTACTATGATTGTGTATCTGTATAGCTATTACGTTTTCGCCTTGCTTGAGTATTTCTGACATGTTTCCTATTGGGAAGAAGTCCGGAGATCCACCTTGATACATTTGAGCTTCGTGATCGTAATTGTCAGCAGTTTGACTGTATGCGGGCGGACCATTTGAAGTAATGTTTGCTCTTGCGATTTCAGTTCCGTTGATATAGGCTACAAATGCATCATCATAGTCCATGTGAAGCACTAGTTGCTCGATCTCATCAAGAGTGGATATCTCAAAAGTTTTTCGGATGAAAAGGGAAATGACATTGTCAATAATGGTGCTGTCATCCCTATCCCCATATCCAAATCCGCTTTTTCCTTGAGTCCAGTCGCTATCGTCAAATGTCTCTTGATTCCAATTGGATGGCGTGTTAGCATCTGGGATAGTATAGTTCCATTCTTCCCCGATATCTATGATGGTTTGCCATTGCGTAGGAGGCTCCTTTCGATCTTTTCCAGAAGCAAAAATGAGTAGGTGTTTCTGACTCCCAATACTCATTTTTGGTAGCTGCCACTCGTTGGACGAATCTGATAGGATATAACCTTCGAGCTGTAAGGCTTCATTCCCTCCATTAAATAATTCCAGCCAATCAGAATCGTCATTATCCTCATCCATGATGGTTGTGGTATTGGATGACATCACTTCGTTGATCTTAAGCTGTGACTGCCCAATGTGGAATAGGATAAGCGATAATGAGAATAGAATTACCCTGTGGTACATTGATTTCATATTATGTATAATGATAGATATCGCCCTTTTGTTGTGAGTACTTAATTTTTAAATATCAAACCAGATGGGAATTTAGTAATCTTCAAAGGAGTAAAACGGACTGATTGGTATTATTGATTTGTTATTGGAGAATTTATGATCGCTTTTTTCAACGCACGTAGATTATAATAGATCTAATTTGTAAACTAATAATATTAGTAAAACTAAAATAATTAGTTTTACTACATGATAAACATCCACTCATATTACAGCTTCAAGTATGGAATGATGTCTATCGATCGGCTCATGGAGTGGGCCGAGAGCAATGGGGTGAAAGCATTGGTGCTTACAGATATCAATAGTACCGCTGGGAGCTTAGAGTTCATCCGTCAAGCCCAAAAGAAACAAATTCGTCCAATACTCGGGGTAGACTTTCGCAATGGTGCAGTCCAGCAGTTTATTGCCATTGCCAAGAATAATGAGGGCTTTCACTCCATCAATAACTTCTTATCAAAGCACCTTCATGATTCAACTTCAATCCCTAGCAACACGGATCAAATCAATGACTGCTTTTTGATCTATCCGCAAGAGAACATTCCTGATCGGCCATTATTGGATCATGAGTTTATTGGTGTAAAGCCGAATCGGATAACGCATACTCGGTTCATTAGTAAATTCCCTAAGGAGAAGCTCATCGCTTGCCCTACCTATACACTTCCAGATCAGGAGGATTATGAACTGCACTGTGTGCTGCGTGCTATTGACAGGAATACGTTGGTGAGTAAAATCACAGATCAGGATGCTGCGCATAAGGAGGATGTTTTCCTGACCAAGAAGCAATTACTTGACTGCTATTCAGAACTACCAGAGGCACTGGAGAATTTAAAGTTGGTCTATGCTTCGTCCAGCATTGACTTTACGCTTGGTACAGATGCTACCTCTCAGAACTTAGAAGTTTGGACACAGAGTAAGGAGAATGATTATAAGAAGGTGCGTCAGTTATGTATTGACGGACTGGCGTATAGATATGGAGAGCAACCCAATTTCACGATCAAGCGAAGGATTATTACCGAACTGAGTGTGATTCGTCAGATGGGTTATCTGTCTTACTTTCTGATTAGCTGGGATTTGATCAAGTATGCGAGAGAGAAGGGCTACTTCTATATTGGGCGTGGGAGTGGCGCCAATAGTGTGGTGGCGTATCTGCTACGTATTACGGATGTCGACCCGATAGAATTGGACTTGTACTTTGAGCGATTCATTAACCTCTTTCGCAAGAGCCCTCCTGACTTTGATATGGATTTTTCCTCTTGGGATAGAGAAGATGTAACGCGCTATTTGTTTGAGCGATATGAACATACAGCCTTGCTTGCTACGCACAGTACGTTTCAGTGGCGAGCGGTCATTCGTGAAGTAGGCAAGGCGTTTGGAATGCCTGCTTACGAGATAGAAAAGCTACAAAAGACACCTACTGAGAATCTCGATTATCAGGCTAGGTTGGTGCTGACTTATGCAGATAGACTTTCGGGATTTCCGAGTCATCTGAGTGTGCATGCTGGAGGTATTTTGATTTCGGAGAAACCCATTCACTATTACACAGCTACTTCATTGCCGCCAAAAGGATTTCCATTGACGCACTTCGATATGCATATTGCTGAGGATGTAGGTCTGTACAAATTTGATGTGCTGGGTCAGCGAGGATTAGGTAAGATCAAGGATGCACTTCAGATCATTCGTGAAAACCAACCAGACCGATTACCGATCGATATTCATAATATCAAGCTCTTCAAAGAAGACGAGTTGGTGAAAATTAATTTGCGTGAAGCGAAGGCTATCGGCTGCTTCTATGTGGAGTCTCCGGCGATGCGCATGTTGCTGACCAAGTTGAAAGCGGAGGATTACCTCACGCTGGTAGCGGCTAGCTCGATCATCCGTCCCGGAGTAGCCAAATCGGGAATGATGCGTGAGTATATTTTGAGATTTCGGATGCCTGAGAAGCGCAAGGAAGCGCATCCTGTACTTTGGCAGATTATGCCGGATACTTATGGGATAATGGTCTATCAGGAAGATGTAATCAAGGTGGCGCATCATTTTGCAGGTCTTACTTTGACAGAATCCGATGTACTGAGACGCGGTATGTCTGGAAAGTACCGTTCGCGTGAAGAGTTTCAGCAAGTGCGAGATAAGTTTTTCGGCAACTGCAAGACTAAAGGTTATGAGGAGGCACTCACTGCGGATGTCTGGCGACAGATCGAAAGTTTTGCGGGTTACGCTTTCGCAAAAGGGCACTCGGCATCTTATGCGATCGAGAGTTATCAAAGTATGTTTTTGAAGTCACATTATCCGCTGGAATTTATGGTGGCGGTGATCAATAATGGTGGTGGATTTTATAGTAAGGAGCTTTATATACATGAGGCAATGATGCACGGAGGAAAGATTGAATTACCATGTGTTAACCAAAGTGTCTATCAGACAAGTATTAAAAGGAAGACGATTTATCTAGGCTTTCACTTCATCAAGGAACTAGAGCAGCAGACGGTTGCGGACTTGCTGGAGGAGCGCACACGCAATGGAGACTTTCTATCTCTCGATGATTTTGTTAAGCGGATGCGCGTGTCGTTAGATCAGGTGAGTTTGCTGGTTCGGATCAATGCCTTTCGGTTTTCTGGCAAGGATAAGAAGTCATTGCTGTGGCATGCTCATTTCCTATTGGGTAATACTAAGAAGAGCGAAAAACGACTCTCCCTTTTTGATCCGCCTGTGAAGAAGTACACGCTTCCTGCAATTGATCATGACGAATTGGAAGATGTGTATGATGAGATTGAACTGTTGGGGTTCCCACTCAAAACACCTTTTTATTTATTGGAAAAGCGATATCCCGGCTGCATTCCTGCAAGTCAGTTTGCGCAGCACATCAATCAAGTGATCCTCACGATGGGCTATCTGATCACTACCAAACCAACGAGTACGTCCAAAGGAGATCGCATGTACTTCGGGACGTTTCTAGATGAGGAGGGCAACTTTATCGATACGGTGCATTTCCCTCCCGTCGCAAAGAAATTTCCGTTTACGGGACGAGGGATTTACCTCATGCGAGGTAAAGTGATGGAGGAGTTCGATGCGATCAGTATCGAAGTAAATGCAATGAAGCGGCTAAACTATATAGCGATGGAGGTGTGATGCGTGCAGCGAATAAAGACAGAGCCAACCACAAAAAAAGTCCAAATGTTACCGTTTGGACTTTCATTAATATGATCTTCTGATACTTACTGACCAGGCATATTGTAGTAAAATTTCTCTTCTATGATTTGACCGTCCTTCCATTGCTGTACAGCTACTTCGGACATTGTCATTCGGCCTCCTTCTTTGAAAGTTACATCCATCCAAGTTTCAGTAGTCGTGATTTCATTGGCTTCATCTGAACATATCGAGCCCACTCCGCCACCATGAAATTCTGTTACCATCCCAAACCATTCCTGAATCGCTTTTCGCTGTGCTGCTTTACCTTCACGTTTTTCACCTGTAGGCATTTCGATTACTACTACATCCTCATGATACAATTCTTCGAAAGCATCCATCGAATTGCTTTCGGCCATCATCTGCTGTAGTTTCTGTGCTTTTTCTAATACTGACATACTCTAGGGGGTTAGTTAAAAAGTGTTTCTGTCAAAACAGTTGAACGCTCACAAGCCTTTAAAGGATATGTGACTTTTGTGGTCAGTATAATTCTGTTCGAGGTGCAGCCAATAAAAAACCCATCAGATTTCAACAACCTGATGGGTTAAATATTTAAGTATTATTTCTTAGCTCGCCTTGCTAGCGATGTATTTGTCTACCAAATCTTCCAATACATCCAAAGGAACAGATCCACTAGTCAACACTACATCGTGAAACTCTCTGATGTCAAATCCATCACCCATAGCAGTTTGTGCTTTTGCTCTGAGTTCCAAGATTTTCAACATTCCAATTTTGTAAGCCGTAGCTTGAGAAGGCATCACGATGTGTCGCTCTACCATTCTCACACACTCTCGCTCACTTCCAGATGTATTAGTCATGTAGTATTCTATACCTTCTTCCCTGGTCCATTTCTTCTCGTGAATTCCAGTATCTACTACGAGTCGGCAAGCTCTCCAAAGTTCCATTGCCAAGCGGCCATAGTCAGAGTAAGGGTTTTGATACATACCCATCTCTTTAGGGATGAACTCGCAGTAAAGTCCCCAGCCTTCTACATAAGCAGTGTAGCCACCATACTTCCTAAACTTCGGAATACCCGTCAATTCTTGAGCGATAGTTCTATCCATATGGTGACCTGGGATTCCTTCATGGTAGGCTAGTGCCTCCATTTCGAATTTTGGCATGTTCTTACTGTCGTAAAGATTGGCATAGTACGTGCCTGGACGCGAACCATCAGGAGCAGGTGCCTGATAGAATGCTTTACCGGCAGACTGCTCACGGAATGCTTCGACTCGCTTCACGAAGATTTCAGCTTTTGGCTTAGTGATAAATAGTGCATCCAACTGTTGTTTCATATTATCGATGATCACAACAGCGCTATCAATGTAAGCGATTTTACCTTCGTCAGTATTAGGATAGTAGAATTGCTCATCAGTTTTTAAGAATGTGAAGAAATCTTGAAGTGTACCCTCAAAACCAACTTGCTTCATAATGTCTTTCATTTCATTATGAATTCTAGCCACTTCTCTTAGTCCTGTTTGGTGAATCTCTTCGGAAGTGAGATCAGTCGTAGTGGTACGTTTAAGTTTGGTGTTGTAGAAGGCTTCCCCGTCAGGGAATTTCCATGCACCATCATCAGTAGTTGCTCTACTTTCTTGATCTTTCAAGTAAGCGATCAATTTGTCATAAGCCGGCTTTACATTATTTAGTAACGCATCTTCAGCATCTGCAAGTAGATCAGCCTTAGCCTCGGTACTCAATTCGATCTTATCAAGCTTGCTTGAGAAATCCTCGTAAAGTGTGTTTTGCTCTTTAGTTTTCTCAATAGGAAATCCTTTGATGATATTGGCGCAAGCCTCAAGCACTCTTGGGTAAATGAATTTTGGAGGAACAATTCCTGCTGCTTCTCTTTCTTTCAAGTTGGTGATCACTTGATCAAACATCTGTTCTACACCATTCAGACGTGAGACGTAAGCCGCCGCATCACTTGAGTCAGAGATTTGGTGAATATTGATCAGCAAAGAAGCTACATTAGTATGACTACCTCTCATCTGATGAATCGGATAATTATGCAATCTGTATTTGAAATCAGAGATCTGATTTTCTGAATCGTTGACGAAAAGATCGTAACTGATTTTAGATTGATCATCCAAAGACTCACGATCAATGTTCGCCTTAGCATAAGCCAAACTCTCTTTGGTGTATTTCAATTCTTGCTTCGCATTCTCAGTAGAGTAATCATCCCACTTGCCATAGTCTTTTTTGATTCCAAGATAAGACTGGTACTCTGGTGATCTGTCGATAGCTTCATCAAATACTCTGTCGAAGAATTCATTGGCGGCTGTTGATGCCTCTGCGATTTCCTCAGTAGTATAGGTTTTCTCCTCAGACTGAGGACCGCAAGACCATACGAATGCTAATGAAAGCATGAGTATTACTGCGTTAAGTGATTTTCTATTCATGGTTAGTTTTTTGTGTAAGGGCAAATTACGTCAAAATGACTGCATGAGAGCACTCTTATTTGATTAGTGACCGAGTGATTGTTTAGATGGTAAATACGATTACTATAAAAATAGTTGTATAACTATAAATATAGTAATAGGTTTACAGCATGAAAGCGTTGACCAAAGCAGAAGAGCAAGTAATGAAGTACTTGTGGAAATTAGGAAGAGGATACCTCAAGGATATCGTGGCTCAATATCCTGAGCCTGCCCCAGCTTATACGACAGTTTCCACTGTGGTGAATGTATTGGTAAAGAAAGAATTTATCGGTTTTGAGAATCACGGAAAGTCAAGAGCGTATTATCCATCCGTCAGTAAGTCGGCTTATGCCAAAGACTCTTTGAGCGGAATGGTGCATACCTTCTTTAATGATTCTCCGAGTCAGTTTGCTTCTTTTTTCACTCAGCAGAATGACCTGAGTTTGGATGAACTCAAGGAAATACAGAACATGATCTCAAACGAGATCAAAAAACAAGAAGGCAATGGGTGATTGGATCATATATCTATTGCAAGTGGCCGTCTGTCATGCATTGCTTGTACTCTTTTATATACTGGCATTAAGGAAACTTACATTCTATGGCTTCAATAGGGCTTACCTTCTGGGAGTAATTCCACTAGGGTTTGTTTTGCCTTTAGTCAATATCCAGGTACCTGTAAGTCAGGAGACAAGCGAGCAAGTGGTAGAAATGATTGCTACACGAGTTGCTCAAGTGAGCGAACAACCTGTAGTAGAGCAAATTGTCGCACAGCCAATAGATTATATGCTGCTAGCCTCACTGATTTATGCATCAGGAATGATCTTCTTCTTGGGACGCTATTTCATTAATTATTTCAAAATCAAAAAACTGAAAAATCAATATCCATTAATCAATCAATCTGAGGGTGTTTCGGTGTTTAGAACGTCGCTTACCCAACCGTTTTCATTTTTCAAATCTGTCTTTGTACCCTCGAATATCGGAGGCAAACATGCATTTGACTTGGTGATGACGCACGAAATGTGGCATGTTCGGTTGGCTCATTCATTTGACCGCATGCTAGTAGACTTCATTCTTGTTCTTTTTTGGTTCAACCCTTTCATATACTTCTTGAGGAAGCTGCTGATAGAGTTGCATGAGTATCAGGTGGATAGCCGGATAAGCAGTGACTTTTCGGTCAAGATCTCTTACCAACAGTTGCTGTTGCAGTTGGCAGGTGGGCGACTTTCCGGACCAGTGAGTTTTTTCAATTTTTCAACCATTAAACAAAGAATTGAAATGATGAATCGTAATCAATCAAATAGATTTTCTCTTTTGAGAATTGTATTATTACTGCCGCTATTAGGCGGAATGACCATGCTCTTTTCGTTTGAGCTGGTGAAGCTCAATAGACCGGAACTTTTAACGACGATAACCGAGTCTTTAGATCATACTCCCGTGGATATCCAAGAAACAATATTAATGATCCTAGTCACACAGGAGAGCAATATTCCATCGATTTTGCCATTGCAATTGACGAAGGACAAGATCAATGTGACCTCCCATTTTGGAATGCGTTATGATCCTACAGCTAAGAAGAAAAAGCATCACAATGGCATTGACTTTAGAGCCGCTGTTGGAACGCCGATCATAGCTACGGCCGATGGTAAAGTGTCGGTATCAGAGGAGTTTGATAACTGGGGAAAGCGTATTGACATAGAACACGCTGATGGACTGATGACCAGATATGCCCATTTGTCTGAGCTTGGAGTGAAGGCAGGAGAGATAGTCAAAAAAGGTCAGGTCATTGGAGCCACTGGAAATACAGGTTTGTCTACTGCTCCACACTTACACTATTCGGTTTACAAAGATGATAAGTCGGTGAATCCTGTGGATTATATCAAAGATTTTAAGTTTGAAACGAAGGCAACAACAGCTCCAAAAGAACCTGAGCCAACAGCGGCTCCCGAACCATCGCAAATCGCGAATGCTGAACTTGTTCCACTTCATGATGAGGACTAGACTGCTAAGTGAAGTCATTGCTCAGGAACTAGCAGTCAATGAACAGGCCAATCATGAAATTGAGATTGAATGTCGGGTGAATGCAACCCTTGCTCTTGAAATAGTGGAAGAGAGTCGAATAAAGGCTGAGTTGTCACAAGAAGAAGCTGATAGAATAAGGCAAAATGTAGAAGGTCAACAGGTACTTTTAATACAGAGCCATCAAGAATTGGCACTTCAAAATGAACTCACTGAGGAAGAGCGACAGGTTTTGGCGGAAGAACAACAAAATCTTGCCGAAGAACAAAAGGCAATGGCAAGCGAGCAGCGAATGCTTGCCGAAGAACAGCAATCCAAAACCAAGGATAAGAACGAAAAAAAGGAATAAGCAGAAAGAAATGTAGCCCAAAATGAAAAGCCTCGCGAAGCGGGGCTTTTTTATGCCAGCTATCATCCTTTCAAGTTCGTGGCTTCAATTTATCTTGCAGTTATATGAATTGGCGAATCCACATTTACTTATTAACATTTGTTTGTTCGGGAATGGCTATAGCACAAGATGTAAAGGACGAGCGAGAATCTTTTATTACCAGAGAAGAGGTACCGTCTGAAATTCTCAGTGTCCTAGATAGCTTTATGTCTGATGCCCAAAATATCAAATATGTGGAGGAACATGATGGTACACACGACAGCTATGAAGTCAAGTTTCTCCTAAACCGTAAAAAGTACAGTGTCGAATTTTCTAAGGACTCAGAGCTTGAGGATGTAGAGGTAGACATCCATCCTAGTAGTATTCCTAAAAAGACAAAATCGAAAATCGATGAGACTTTAAAGACATTTCAGCATCATAAAATCACTAAGGCTCAAAAGCAGTTTTCCTCCGATATTTATTCGGATAATAAAGTGATTGAAGTAGCTATTGCTAATGGCACAGAAGTAAAGGTCTGCTACGAATTGGAAATAAGCCTAAAAGAAGATGGACACTGGGAGGATGTTGAAATGCTTTTTGATATTGAAGGTTCTTTACTTGCTAAGAAGAGAATAATTGAGCGAGAATCTGATTACCTGTTATTCAGATGAGGGGGTCAATCTTTGGGTTTTTAATTTTCATTTTCTATGCGTCAAACACATTTGGCCAGGGTGAACGATTGCTGGTTTGGGAGTCTGGAGCATTTGTGACTTATCAACCTTTTAAGAGTTGGAAGTTTAATTCCTCCATTGTCCAAAGAACTTCAACATTTTCAAGTCCCGAAGGAAACACCAATGAGTTTTCTTATCTGGAGATCAATCAGATGGTTAGCAGGAAACTTAATCCATGGATAAGTACTGCACTAGGGTACAAGTTTCGAAGTAATGATCCTGTGGATGAGTTGTCTTCTTTCGAGCATCGAATCACTGAGCAACTAGGATGGGTACACCTCGAACGTAGAGCCAGACTGGTGAGTCGATTGAGAGTAGAGCAGCGGATTGCAGATGATTCGTTCGCACAGCGTCAGCGTTATAGAATTTCCATCGACATGCCACTTTCGGGAGAGAAACTTGATCCTAAAGAGTTTTATCTGGTTTTCTCCAATGAGATTTTGTACCAAATAGAATGGTCAGATCGGAATTCTTGGTCAGATCGGATTGGCGGTACTTTGGGTTATCTGCTTTCACAATCTCTGAGATTAGAGGTCAATTTCATCCACAGAATAGAGGACTTCAACTTTGCTCCAGAAGGAACGCCTTTTATTCATACCAACTTATTGATTAAACTATAAGAGCATCCACACGGCCATCCCAACCATTGTCAAGTCTTCAATGATCGTGACGGTACTCATCGGAAGGTTGAATACATCACCAAGACAAGCGCACTTGATTTTGCGCTTATTGATATTGCTTTCTATCACACCGATACTGCTTATGCCTAATACAATTATGGTAAAGAGATTCGTATAGAATGGCTCGAAGTTGATCAGGTAAGAAATGCCTAAGCCCAACTCTATAAAAGGATAAATATATCCCCAAGCATTCCACTTGACAGCTATGATGTCATACATGCGGTATGATCCAGCGAACCCATCAAGGTTGAGCAACTTGAAAAACGAGAAGACTAGGAAGAACCCAGCCATGAAATGACGCATCCAAAGTGTACCTGAGAAAGCATCAAATGGATACTGCGCAAGGAAACTGACTCCAGCAATGAAGCCCACTATCAAAATCAATGGCTTGTAAGTATTTATCGATATTTCAGGAAGTTGAAAAGCCTCTTGTTTAGGCTTGCCGATACTTGGAAGAGGAGCCAAATCAGCTTCCTTCTTTTCGCTATAAATGGCATACTTACCCTTTTCCTTTAGCCGTTGATTGAGTTCTTCTAAGTCCAGTTGTTTTTCAGACTTAATAATGGCCTGAGGGTAGGAGAGTTGCACTTCAGCCGAAGTAACTCCCGTAGTATTCTGCAATACTTTCTTCACGGATGCAATACATCCATCACAGGTCATTCCTGTTACCGTAAATTCTTGTTGTTTCATTCTAAAGACAAAACTATCAATGTCGGGTGATAGTTCAATAGATCAATACAACGTCAGGTTTTAGTTGGCTTAGTTGACTAAGATCACTTCTTATACTTTCCGAAAAATGATTTCCTTCTATACATACCATTTTTAGGCTTACAGAATTTTCTATTAAACAGATGAGCGCTTTGCCGCCTGCATCACCAATACCGCATCCTACCAAACCGATTTCAGAAATGTGCTGGGGAAGGTTTTTACAGAGGGCAATCGTTCCATCATCGCTTATAGGATTGTAGCTAAGGCTTATCGAACGTAGAGAGATTAGTGCTTCCGGTTGACTATTAAAGACCTTGATGATGTCATTAACAATAGTAGAAGTCAGACAAATATTTCTAAGGTGAAGATTCACCAGTGGTTCTAGATCAGATAATAACCTACTTGCTAGAGCCACGGCAGTCGGTCGACCGGTTTCTTTTAGAATGTCAGAAAGTTGTGTTTGAAAAGAAGCCGTTTGTTTCAAATTGTATCAATCAAACACAGGCGCTCTTGTGTACGTTTCAGTAATGGTTAAAATTTCGTCATCACCGAATTGTTCGAAATCACAACAATATTGGCTTTCTGTGAGGTTCATTCGTACTTTCAGTGTATTATCAGATAACAGCAGAATTTTGGATTCCCGATAAAACTGTTCTAGACCCTCAGTAGGATCAAGGATCAATTTATCACCGGAAACAGTCCATTCACCCCCAACGTAATTACGGTAATAGGATTGATCTTTATCAAAGTACAAGGCAGCGCTACTAACCCAATCATTAATTTTCGTTCCATCCAAATCATCGATTTCTACCTTTTCTAAATTCCATCCACCAAGGAGCAGGTCTGGTTGGATTTCTACTGTCTCTTCACTGCAGGAAAAGAATAGACTTGCTGAAATGATGAAATAAATAAATCCTTGAATTTTCAAGCTACTTGGTTTAGTGTTTTTATGCATAGTGTGAGAACGGGATTTAATTCAAACTATTATACTTTAGGTAAGATATTGATAATTAGTTAATTAGGAGTTCTGATTATAGATCAATTAAAGTGATTCTTGACGATTGACTTCCCTCAAGGTTTTCATTTGACTCAAGGATGTTACTTTTGAGAAGCGAGTTTTTCGAACTACACATGACACCATTAGATCAATACTTTGAAGAAAAAGAAGAACCAATGAAAGGCTTCCTATTGGCTCTAAAGGATTGTATGCTGCGCTACGATGAGCAGATCGTCATGACTTGGAAGTGGAAGACTCCTTTCTTTAGCTATGGAGATAAAATGCTTGCGTATCTGACTATTCATAAGAAGACCAATCGACCCTATCTTGGATTCGGAAATGGTAAGAAACTCAACCACCCAGCCTTGCTAAGTGAACATCGAAAAATGATCAAAGTAATCTATTTCGATCAGAACGAGGATATTGACATTGACTTGCTACATGAGATTATTGAAGAGGCCGTGGCTAATTAAGATTGGCAGGTTAATCAAAGTTGGAGTTTGAGAAATTTTTCCAATTCCGCTTGCTCGTCTTTTTTAATGATTACTCTTCTATACCGACCATTCTTTAAGTTCAGATCTAAAAAATACGTTCCCCAGCGATTTTTAATTCCCCACGACTTAACCTCATTGATATCAAGGGTCTTAGCGTTGGTTCGAAGTAATGTCAGGATTAAAGCAATGAGATGTCCTACAGCAATTACCACCCCTGTGTATAATAGAAAATCATCTCCTGTTTTAAAATACCTAAATATAGAGATGACTCCAAAGAACATCCATCCAATAGCGCTAAAAAGTCGATACCTATATTGCCTGATTCCATCGTCAGTAATCATTATTTCTCCTTTTGAGATAGCTAGTTTCCCAGTTGTTAACTTGAAGTCACTCATTCTTTATTTGCCTGAATAGTTGAACTTAAATATCATAAATTCCGCTTTTTTCTAAAATAAATGGATCCAGAATTTTCACATTCAACAAACGAGCTTATAGCCATAACCTCTCACATTGAGAATTTTGACATTGGGATCTTTCGCGAGTTTCTTTCGAAGCTTTGAGATAAATACATCCATACTTCGCGCATTGAAGAAGTCATCATTTCCCCAAAGTGTAAGAAGGATTTTCTTTCGGTCAGTTAACTCATTCCTGTTTTCCAGCAAAGCCAATAGCAGCTGCGCTTCCCTATGGGTGAGTACATCTTCCTCATTATTAATACTCAATATCTGCGCATCAGATTGAAAGAGAAAAGCTCCTATTTGATGTCGATCATTGACTTGTTGCGCATGAGTTTTACCTAAGAGGGCTGTCATCCTCACGATGAGCTCTTCCATACTAAAAGGTTTCTTGAGATAGTCATTGGCTCCATAGCCAAAGCCTTCTACTACATCCTCGGTGCGGGATTTAGCTGTCAAGAAAATGATTGGAATATGTGGATCTATTCTACGGATTTCTTTTACCAAAGTGAAACCATCCTTCTTGGGCATCATCACATCTAGTACGAGTAATTCTGGTTTTGATAGCAAATACTCAGACATAGCTATCTCGCCATTCTCACAGTAAATCACATCAAATCCTATGCTCTCCAAGCTTTCTTTGACGATCGTGCCAAGTGCTTGTTCATCCTCGGCAAGTAGGATTTTATGGCTAACCACCCTCATAGTTTGACTGTAAATTTCGTAAGCTCTCGAGCTGTTTGGAGGTTGATACTTCCACCATGTTTTTCCACAACTGCCTTGGTGTAATACAGCCCAATACCAAAGCCTTTCACATCATGTTGATTGCCTTTTGGTATACGGTAGAGCTTCTCGAAAATACGATCTTTATGCACCTTGTCAATATTGCCACCATTATCCTTTACAGTCCAAGTCGGTTTTCCATTCGTCATTTGAAGACCCACGTCTATTTGGTCGCCACCGTACTTTATGGCATTGTCAATAAGATTAGAAAGAACATTTTCTATATGGAATGGATCCACGGAATGCCAAATAGGCGAATCAGGAACATTGAGACTCAATCTCTTATTACTAGCTAGCATCGAATAATTTTCAAATGCCCGTTTGGTTAGAGCATTTAAATCAGTTTCCTCAACATTAATCTGGATCATTCCAGAGTCGATAGTAGCAGTTTCTAGTAATTTTTCTACCATCAAATTGAGTTTTTTCAATTGGTCTTGAGACAACCCTAAATAGCGTTTGATCTTTTCTGTATCATTAGCTTCATTGAAGCTGGAGAGGGCTTCTATTGCGGTGGATATGGTGGAAATCGGTGTTTTGAATTCGTGAGTGATATTACTAATCAGATCATCTTTTATCATTGCCAATTGCTTCTGCTCGCTTATGATTCGATAGAGGTAAAGTAGCGCTCCCAATACGGCCAATACAATCGCTAGTGATACAATAAGATCGAATATACCTCTTTGCAAAATGATCATAGAGGCATTCTCAAAGTACATCGTGAGCGTTTCTTCCTGAGGTAGGTAAGTGGTTTTGGAGGTGGTGGACAATTCCCAAGCATCATTCTTTTTACCAATTGTGGTGGTCCCTGCTGGTCCGGTATGTTCTAGCTGGAATGCAAGAAAAATGCTTTTACGATCGAGTTCTTCACGTACTAATTCGTTAAGCCGCCCAAGCTCAATAAGATCTTCGCTAATTGAAATCATGATCTTTTGGGTGAGGCTTTTAAAGCCGACTTTATGGGAAGAGGAAGAATCATCATGCTGACCACTGAAGACCTTTAGGTGCTGGATATTCCTTGGACTGATTAAGGAATCTAATTTGGCATTGATGCGTTCTGAGCTGTAGCTTATTGAAGAGTCGGCATCATTGCCACTGTTGGACCAAGCGTAAGCGAAACTATGAGAGTTGACCTGCTCAGTCCTAATTTTATTGGTGAAACGAAGTACACTATCGAGCTGTTTCTCATGAGAGTGAAACGCATATTTACTGAACGCGCTTACTGAAAGTGTATCCGTATTACTCATGCTCATTACGAAGATGTCTTCACGCGCCTTATCTGCATAATACTTTTCTATTGCCAAATCGAGCGACAGCTGGATATCATTGATGAATCGTTGCTTGTTCACCTGATAGTTACTGACAGTCCGATAAATCTGAGTACCCAGAATAAGGGTTACAGTTATGGTGATCAGAATGATGACTTGCTTAAATGATTGCTTATTCACTTATCTAGTAAGATTTGATGTTGTGATGCTTGTGCACTTAAATAATGTTTTTGATTGGTTCATGTCTCATGAGCTTGCTGCCTTCACAAATATATAGTTTGTCATACGCTATTGGGCTTTGGTTAACACACGTTAACACTGGTTAACTATGTCTTTGCACTTGTATGGATTGTTTTGTATCAAACAAAATCTAACAATCATGAATCATACAAGAAGAATACTCACCATCATTTCAGGTATTATAGCAGCTGTTTTGATATGCATCAACACGGTTAATGCACAGAAATTTGAAGGAATGGCTACCTATCAGTCGGATCAAGACATGTCGACTTTCAGTTTTCAAGGGGATAATGTTTCTCCTGAGACTAAAAATGAATTGAAAGCTCAGCTAAAGAAACAATTTCAAAAGGAATATGTGCTAAAGTTTAATCTAACAGAATCTATATGGGCAGAGGCGGAAGGGTTGGATGCTGGAGCCGTGAAAGCTTCTACGGGTGGGATGAGCCTAACAATTTCTACTGGAGGAGGAATCTTGTATAAGAACTCAGAGGCTAAGAATTATGTAGAGCAAACCGAGACTTTTAGCAAGCAATTCTTAATTAAGGACAAGCTAGAAGAGCGCAAGTGGGTGCTCACTGGCAAGCAGAAAAATATAGGTGAATATGAAGCACAAGAAGCTACATATCAAAGAATTAGGGAGCAGCGATCATTCACAATGTCCAACGAGGATGAGAAATCTGAGACGGTCATGGATACCACTATGATCACGGCGTGGTTTGCACCTGGGATACCCGTACCTCATGGTCCAGACTCACATTGGGGTTTACCTGGTTTGATACTGGAAATCACAGACGGGAGAATGACCTACCTCTGTACTAAGGTGGTTCTCCATCCAAGCGAGAAACTTCAAATTAAAGCGCCAACAAAGGGTAAAGAAGTAAATGAAAAGGAATTTGAGATAATCAATGAGGAGCTGGCAGAAAGTATGATGAAAAAATATTCTGGTGGTGATGACGAGCACGTCATGAGCATAAAAATCAGTAATTAATCACACTCCACCATATTTCCCAAAAAAACATGAAAAGTCTTATCTCTTTCGTTTCGGTGATGTTTTTTTCATTGTCCACTTTTTCACAGAATGTACTTTTCCATGGCTTGGTTCAGGATTCTCTTGGGTCATCGCTGCAGTTTGCCAATGTCATTGCTGTAGATACTATGACTCAGGCAATGTCTGGATTTGCCGTGACCAACCTAGAAGGAGCATTCAAAATAAGACTTGAAAGAGATAAGACTTTTCTACTTAAAGTCACTTTTATTGGATATGCTCCATTTGAGCAATTGATCACACCTACTGAAAGCAATGGCATTCCATATCGATTCATGTTGAACTCGGATGTTACCCAATTAGGTGAAGTGGAAATAGTTGCGGAGATGCCTGTCACTTTTAGGGGAGACACTATCATCTATGAAGTAGAAGCTTTCAATCAAGGTGATGAGCGGAAGCTAGCAGATGTACTTGAGGACTTGCCAGGCTTTCAAATTGAAGAGAACGGGGATCTGAAAGTCCAAGGCAAGAAGGTCGATAAGGTCCTGATCGATGGTAAGGAGTTTTTCGATGGGGATAGCAAACTTGCTACCAAAAATATTCCTGCCAATGTGGTAGATAGGGTACAAGTCCTGCAAAATTTCAATAGTATCAGCCCATTGCGCAATGTCAATGAGAGCGGTCAACTTGCTATCAACATTGAATTGAAAGACGATAAAAAACGAATGGTCTTCGGCGATCTGACAGCTGGTGTTGGTGCAGAGGGCAGGTACTTTGGTCACGCCAACACGTTTTATTATGACGAAAAAACCAATCTGAACCTGATCGCAGATGCAAATAATATTGGTGAATTGGCATTCACGATGAGTGACTATTTCCGATTTGCAGGAGGGAATGGAAGTTTGATTGGTCATCGTGGTTCCAACTTTCGAGTTTCATCTGATGAGGTAGGCATTCCTATGGCAGAGCGAAATACTGCCAGTTCTTTGGATAACCAGTTGGCGGCTTTCAATATAAATCTCAGGCCGAAATATGGCTGGCAGATTACGGGGTTTGCCATAGGGTCTAGAGTGGACAATCAGTTCGGCTCAATTTCTAACCGTACATATCTCCAAGATCAAAGCACTTTGCAAGAATTATTCAATTCGAGCACTCAAGTGAATAGCCAATCTGGTCTTGGAAAAGTCGGTATTAAATACACGCCAAATCCGAATTTACAGATCGACTATCAGATCTTTGGTCGTTTGGCAGAGATCGATAATCAGCAAATCGATTTTTCTGAAGTGGGTACATTGTCCAATGATATAATTGGAGCTAATTCGCAAACTCCCTGGTCAGTAGAGCATCGGATCAGTGCTTACTATGCCTTGGGTTTGAATGATGTTATGTCTCTAGCAGTCAATCACAAAACGCAGCATCAAGATCCTTTTTATGAATTGAATACTACGAGACAGCCTTTTGAAGAAACGCTTCCATTACAGCCTGCTTCCGTGTTTGGCCTCAGTCAGCAGCGAGTCATTGATTCTGACAATATAGAAGCGTTGGCCAATTACTATCACATCTTCAATCGTAAGAATCACATCAACTTTAGCATCGGATTTACCAACAATGGTCAGCAGTATGACGCGCAGATGTTTGAAGAGTTAGCAGGTATTATGCAGCCTTTGGATAGTGTGGCTTTTCGAAATCAAGTTGATTTTCAATATCAGGATTTGCTTTTTGGGGTCTTGTTTAAAAACAAATGGAAAAAACTCACTTGGTCGCCTCAACTCAACCTACACTACTTTGATGTGAGTCATAATCAGTTCACGGGCAAAGGTGGGTTTCGGCGCACTATGCTCTTACCAACATTTAATGCTAAGTATGATATCAGAAATTCTCAACATATAACTTTTGATTACCAGATTAATACCAATTTCATGGATGTACAGCACATAGCTCAGAACCTAGTGGTGAATAGTTATAACTCACTATCCATCGGTAACCCAGAATTGATCAATGGGTGGGCGCATGCTGTGAATCTTAACTATCGCAATTTCAATATGTACAACTTCTTCAATATCTATGGAGGGGTGAATTATCAGAGAAAGATTGACGATATCCAAAATGGCATTTCACTTAGTCAATGGGAGCGAGTAAACCTTCCTATGAATGTGATGCCAATCAATGAAAAGCTGGCGAGTTATCTGAATTTTGAAAAACGATTTGATGGTTTCCGGATTGCATTAGATAGCCGTTGGACTTATAGCTTGATCAACAACACGCTCGGTGAAATTGCCAATACGAATCTTAATAGGCAACAACGATATTCTGGGGTGTTTTCAACAAGTATTCGCAAGAAGCTTTTGATCAAATTAACCCATACTTTCACGGCCAATAGATATGAGGGAAATCAGACCAAGAGTACTTTCTATAATCATGAAAGCCAAGCAAGAGTCACTTGGAAGATTACAAAAGGTCTACATTGGAGTAACTCGTATTCTCTTAATAGCTACGAAAATGTAAGTAGCAAATCTAGTTCACGTTTTGACCTGTTAGACACGTCGCTCAAATACCGTAAAAAAGGAAGCCCGTGGGAATTTGCTATTCAAGGGATGAACTTACTCAACACCACGAGTATTCGCAGAGATTCGTTCAGTGAAAACTTGATCAGCACGTATGCCTATGACATTCAGCAGCGCTACGGAGTGTTCAAAGTGATGTTTGATTTATAGCGCAGGAACTATATTGGTGAAGTGATATCTCAAAATAGGCTATCTTAATCCCCATATGAAATTCCAGATACATCCAGACATTAGAAAGGCCGAAACGCTTCCTTCAAGCTTTTATAAAGACGAAGCTGTCTTTGAATCTTTACGAGAGCAAGTATTCAGTAAGACATGGCATTTATTAGGAGAGGAGCCCAACTTTCATGAAGTCACGTTAAGTCCAGTCTCTTTGCTTGAAGGTTTTCTAAAACAACCTATGTTACTGACTATAACCGTGGATGATGGGATCAAGTGTCTGTCGAATGTTTGTACACATCGAGCTAATATTTTGGCTCAAGAGCCGAGAAAATCCAAGTCAATTTTGTGTGCTTACCACGGCAGACAGTTTGGCCTGAATGGGAAATTCCAGTCCATGCCTGAGTTTGAGCAGGCGAAGGATTTCCCTCGAGATTGTGATCATCTCACCTCTTATCCTTTGCAGTCATGGGAGCAGTTCTTGTTTACTGCCATCAACCCAACGTTTGAAATAGAAGAGATCATTCGTCCTATGACAGATCGGATTGGTTTTTTGCCCTTGAAGGAATTTAAGTTTCGCTCTGAGTTGAGTAAAAATTACTTGGTGAATGCCCATTGGGCTCTATATTGTGATAATTACCTCGAAGGTTTTCACATTCCCTTCGTTCACAAAGACCTAAATGCTGTGCTTGATTACTCGACGTACAGCACAGAACTTTTTAAATATGGAAGCCTCCAAGTCGGCTATTCGGATGGAGGAGAAGAAGTGTTTGACTTGCCTGTAGGTCATGTTGATTTTGGTAAAAACATAGCAGCTTATTACTATTGGTTGTTCCCCAATATGATGTTCAATTTCTATCCTTGGGGGTTATCGATCAACATTGTCATTCCAATTTCCAAGGACAAAACGAAGGTGAGTTTTCTGACTTATGTGTATGATGAATCTAAATTGGAACAAGGTGCCGGTGCATTGCTAGATAAAGTGGAGCGTGAAGATGAATATGTCGTAGAAGGCGTGCATAAAGGGGTGCAGTCTTCTTCATATACGACAGGGAGATTCTCACCTTCAAGGGAAATGGGTGTTCATCATTTCCATCGTCTGTTGGCTGAATTTGTTAATCAATGATTTTTCTTCTGGAATAGAACCAATAGAATATTGATGTGACTAAGAAGAATCCTCCAAGTGCTATTATCTCGTCTATAGTAATGTGTGACAGAAACCATAAAACCACAATACAAGCAAGAATAGGAATAGCGTAACCCAAAGGGAGCTTGAATGAATCTGGATAGCTTTCTTTGTCTCTCCATCTAATTTTGATAGTAGCCAGTGCGACCGCTAGGTATATGATCAATGTAGCCGAGCTAGCGATGAGAGCCAGTTGTTTGAATTCTCCCGAACTGGCCATAATGATAAGAAGACCTACAAACAAGCTTATAGCAAATAAAGGGGTCTTGTATTTTGAATGTAGTCTCGCGAAAACTGGAGGATATATCTTGTCTTTTGCCCCAGCGAATATCAATCGAGATGTTGCCAGTACATCTCCACTAAGTGTACCATATATAGAAATGATTGCTCCAATGAGCACTAATTGAAAACCAAAGTTTCCCATCAACACCTCCGCTGTACTCGCCAAAGGAGCTTCGGAGTTAGCAGGGAGTAGATCTCCTAACACACCTTGAGCCACCGTTTGTATAAATAGATAAATGATCAGCACGCTAATCAAACCCAAGAATATCCCTCTTGGGATGGTTTTCTGTGGATTCTTAATATCACCACTATTGCCCAATGCTGATTCAGCACCACCAAATGCAAAAAAAAGAATGAGCGCCATTTCGCCATAACTTTCTATAGGAGGCCAAGTTTCTATTGCTAAATTGGAGGCTTTGATTTTGAAGAGACCAAATCCAACCAATACCAGTAATGGGACTAGTTTGACTATGGTATTAATCACCATTAATCGGGTACCACTTTTAGTGCCGAGGATATTGATGTAAGCAAAGAATCCGAAAAGAAGAAAAAAGAAGATGATCCTAAAGATCTTTTCATTGATCACTGGAAATATTGTGCCTATCATGTCTGCCATAGCATTGGCAATAGCAGCATCTGCTACTATTGCATAGCCAAACCAAAAGAGCGTATTAATAAGAAAGCCAGCGTAAGGTCCAAACGCATTTTCTACATAAGCATATGATCCTCCACTCGCGGAGATCTTAGAGCCTATTTCAGCGAAGCAGAGCATCACCAATATCATAAGTCCCGCACAAATAAGATACGCTACAAAGCTGGCAGGTCCTAGTCCTGCAGCCACAATCCCCGGAACAACAAAAATTCCCCCACCTATGGTCATGTTGATCACACTTAGGCTAAGAGCCCCAGTACCAATTGTTCTACTTAATTCTTGATTTTCTTGGTTTGACATTAGGGCGTTTGGATGATTTGGTGATTTAAGATAATCATATTTCTAGGTAACCAGAGTAATGCTTATCTATAGTCTTATCACGTCTTACGATACGTATAAATCGTAATATTTACCAGAAGAACACCATAAGCTGAACCAATGAAAAGACAAAGAGGACAATCGCAATATTTAATCGACTCATGGGATTGACTTGCCAAAAGAACAGTCCCGATAACAGGAGCATCACCGGGATGAGATAGCCAAAGATGAAATAGATATTAAAAATAGGCATGAATTGATTGATGATTCCGTCTATAGTAATCGTGGTGCTCATTGGAGTTCCAAATATTGGTGTCGCAGATACGATTGCACGGTCATAATGATCTAATTCGATCAACGCCCGTTTATCAAAAGTCATTCGATAATCATCAAATATGATTTCATCATATCGGTAGTGCCCTTTTCCGGCATATCTACTTGCACTACTGTGCTCATAGACTCTGTTGATGGATAGGATAGACTGATCGTGATTTTTCAGAGGAATAAAGTAATCAACGGTCAGCAGCACATTCATTAACAAAATCAGTAATGCCGCAGCACGAAAATGCTTGACGATGCTAATGACGAGCGCATCTAGCTTTTGCTGATTTTCTCGCTCTTTGGCTCTTGCTCTTCGCTGTGCATCGGCTCGCCATCTTGCGCGAAGCACTTCTTCATCTTCATAAGGTTTAGGTTCGACAAGGTAATCTGGAGTATTGGTCAAATACTCATAAGCCTCTTTGATGGAGAGGAATTGCTCTTTGGCTTGCGGAGTATCATTAATATCCGGATGATACTTTTTGGATAGCGTCCGGTATGCAGATTTGATCTGCTTGTCGGTCGGGTTGGCGCCTAATCCTAAAACTTGTAAGTGTTGAGCTCTCAAAAGTGGTTATTTGAGGGCTAAGATAATAGAGAACAACCCTTAAGAGAATGAACGCAGGGCTTTTACTCCTAACTAGAAGTAGTAAATGATCGTGAAGAGTTGATCAAAACAGATTTGATTGATTAATCGCATTCAAAAGTCGAATAGTAGGTCCCGATTTCCGCCTCTCTATAATGATTTGATCATGATCAAATTCCTCCCACCTTAAAAAGGGCTACTATCCTTTCTCTAGATTATCGCTAAGACACTATATTGTACTTTAGTTCATTGCTGTTCATCGAATAAAATGACATATTGGTAGTTAATTGATATTAAATGAAATTATTTTTAATTACTTTCATCCAAAATAATATTGATATTATCCAATAAATAACCTTTTTTGTCTGAAAATGGGGATTCTTAGTGCGTTTAATAAGCTTATACATTTAGGAACAGATAGGATTTCAAAGAATGAAATAAGAAAGGACATTGTTTTAATTAACATTTCCTGTTTTTTTGGAGCAGGTATTTGTCTTTTGACTTTTTTGATCTCATACGGAAGTTCCAACCATAGTTATCAATTGCTCAATCTCATTACGGGCACTACTTGTCTTCTACCTATTTGGGCTAACTACTATAATTACCATTTTTTTTCTAAGGCGATTGTTGTTTGGGTGATCCCGTCACTTATGCCTCTATACATCTACCTCTTTGGTAATATGGGAGCGGACTATTATATCATGGTTGGTATGGTGGTAGGGATTTACTTTTTCCGACAAAATAGGTGGGGTATTGTGCTCACTGTGAGTATCAGTGGGATGAGTTTTTTACTCTCAAAGATGTATCTGTGGAAGTTGGGTTTTATAAGGATAGACGGGATAGGAGAGTACCTCTATTTCCCCAATCTTTTCTTTTGCATGGTAGCTATTGGTTGGTTGACCGAACGTTTTAGGAGTTATTATGTGCGACAAAATCGTCATATCAAGGCACTTCATGAGTCGAGGGGGAGGTTGATATCTGTTCTAAGTCATGACTTGCGATCTCCGCTGAACAACCTACAATATCTCATTGATGAGTTTCGATCTGTTGCCACCGATAAAGAACGGCAGGAGATTGTCTTAGGGATGGTCGCAGATAGCTTGAAGAGTACTTCATTGCTACTCGATAATGCTACTTACTGGATCAATAGTGAGGGGGATCAGTTAAAGGCCAGATCGGAGAAGCTTCAACTCAGTGATTTGATAAGTGAGAATATCGAGTTATTCGAACCGGTAGCAGCTCACAAAGGATTAAAAATTGAATGTCAAACGGAGGGGAATCATGCCATTATCGGAGATAGAAATATCATCAAAATGATTCTGAGAAATTTATTGAGCAATGCGATTAAATTTACGCCAGTGAATGGCGAAACAATAAAGGTTATCGTAAAGGCCGACCAAGAAAAGATATGGTTAGGTGTGAAGGATGCCGGAAGAGGAATGGAGCCTGGAGAAATGAATTTCTTACAAGCCAGCAATCGACAATCAAATCCAGGAACCAGTAATGAGACAGGTACGGGTATGGGACTTGTGTTGATTAAGTATTTTTTGGAGCTTATAACAAGTGAACTACAATTGGAAAGTAATAAAAATGAAGGAACAACGATATACTTTTCACTTCAATTGGCTTCCGATAGCTAAAAATAAGCGCTTGTTGTAGCTTATCCTTAGCACTTATTATTTACTTCATCTACTGTAGTAGTTTCTGGGTAGAATAGATAGCTTGGAGCGACGACTGGTTTCACGGTTTGGATTCTTATGCTCGCGATGGACAGAAATGGATATTTCCTTTTATTTAATCTTAATAGTGCAACTTTTGTAAGCTCTTCATATCTATCTGATTTCTCAACTCATGACAACTAATGGGTTCTCCTATGTGTCCTAACTTTGGTTGCAAAGGACTTAATCATTCATTCTAAAATATGCGTAGTGTTATATTCTTCTTTTTGGCCATTTTGACCTTAGGGACGAGCTATGCACAAGCAGTATTTGCTGGACATCTCTATGATGTGGGAAACCAACAAGACGTGTCAGGAGTGTCTCTATCACTCGTCGAAAATCAGCAGACGGCTTATTCAAATATCTCTGGTCATTTCGTAATCAAACAAGGCGACACAGATTCTCCGGATCTACAGTTTTATCACCATGCCATGATCTGGAGTGGAGAGAAGAAATTGGAGTTAAAGATTGTTGGGTTGGATGGTCGCCTATTGGATTCTGAAGTACTACTCAGTGGAGACACCTATCTTTTTCCACGTATGCGAAAAGGGATTTACCTGATGATTATCGAAGAGGAGACGAAGCGCTATAGTTATAAAATCATGTCAGATGGCTTAACTACCGTCAATGTGGATACGCGTAGGGTAGTCTATGAGATTGACCACAGTTCTACTTTGACGGATACCTTACTCCTCTCAAAGGAAGGGTACTATTCTAGAAAAATCCCGGTGACATCCAGTGATGCTTCTATGAGTATCGGTATGCTTAAAGGCGATTACGAGTCATTGGATTATTTCAACGAACTGGTGGCACCTGAGGCATATGATATTATAAGCGCTAGTCCATCTCGCACCAATCTTGGAGATGTCAGACAAGTGAAGCTAGTCTATGATACGAGAATCGGATCGCTCTATTATATGAACAGTAAGAAGTACCAACTTCATCTGCGGTTTGCAGAGGATGTCTTGGGTTTCAATAGGGGACATTATTATTTCAACCAAACTCAGTACACAGATAATCCAAACAGATACCTCTATCTGGCTAGTCTCAATTACTACCAAGGAATTGATCAATATGTGCTCCAATATGTCTCTGCAGTGGAAATGACTTGTGATGAAATCAAGTTACTCCATGATGAAATTCTTGAGACTTCATTTATCCCAAAAGAGAAACTCAGTTTTTTCCCAATTAAAGAAGAGTGGGAGCAATGCACCTCGCTGAACCTGATTACGTCGAATGAATTGTATGCAGGACAAACTTATCAGGGTTTAAATGAAGCCAACAACTATGGGTATTTGAATAAGGTCTCATCAGAGGAAATAGCATCCGCATTTGTCAGTCGCAGAGACATCATCCTTACAGATGGCATTCCCAATGATTTGCCAGTAGTAGCAGGCATTATCACTTCGGAATTCCAAACTCCGCTGAGTCATATCAACGTATTGAGTCACAGTAGAAATACCCCTAATATGGCGCTTAGAGGTGCATATGATAATACTACGATCAATGACTTCCTCGGTAAATTGGTTTATTTGGAAGTGAAATCTAACGGTTATGAATTGCGAGAGGCGACCCTCACTGAAGCGAACGCCTTTTGGGAGGCTAATGAACCTCAAGTAACCATAGCGCTTCAGAGAAATCTGAGTTATCAAGAGTTAGTGGATATGGAAGATGTCAACCACACTTTCGTAGATCGAGTAGGGGGTAAGGCTGCCAACTTCGGGGAATTGCTCAATGTGCATTCGGTTGATATTCCTACACCTGAGAATTCCTTCGGAATACCTTTCTATTACTATCATCAGCACATGGAAC
>CAYGPP010000011.1:25395-51079 GCA_964351885.1 uncultured Marinoscillum sp. | reverse complement strand
AAACTTATAACAAAGGCATTTTGTCGGGAATGTTTATGAAACGACTCCTATTCTCTTTTGTTCTAGGCCTTAAAAACTCCATAAATATGAATCCAGAACGATCATAATTGATTCTTCATTCATTCATTTCAAAATCCGAACTCCCTTGGAGGATAGCATTCATCCTGATTTCATCAATTACCATGAGCGATCCATTCGATCCTTTTACGAGATAAAATTGCTCTGATCCCAATTGAGGGAAGATTTCTAGTTTGATTGGTTGATTCGCACTAATTGTTGATATGGTGAGTTCAGCTATTGGATTGGTTTTAGACAAGCTGTCGTATCGCCCGAAGCGACCGGCACTAATCCACTCGTTAACCTGAAAGACTTGAAACTGATTGAGATAGTCTACTACCCTGTTAGAGTCTAGTCGGGCAACTCCTTTCACAGTGAAGAAGTTTTCATTGAACTGAATCGACAAATCATCCATTGATGCTTCGGCATAATCAAGGTTCAAATCTTGAATGGTTCTCCAGCTCGCATCTAACAGCATTCGATCTCTCCATTGATCCGCTTGCAATTCGAATATCCCTCCCAGGAACTCATTATATCCCGGAATATGCACTTCATAAGTCTTATCATTCAATGCGAAAAAAGTCTTTGTCTTCGTTGCATTGGAAGAAACCTTGAAAGCCAATTCTCCATTTATCTCCACTGTCTTCGCATTGCTTCCCACATCAGAAACTGGCTTTTTGACAGCTACTTTCTGCAAGAATGACATCAATAACTGCATCAAATTAGGATCAGCAGGATGCTGTTTATTCACCAACCATACTTCACCATTTTTAGTCAAGGTGATTTCTCCGATGGTTAGGTTCTGAATACCATTCAGATTTTCAATTGCAAAGAGATCTTCATCAAACGAGACAGAATTTTTCCTATTCCCAGTTAAAACCAAAATCAGATTCAAGACCAGAAGGCCAACAAACGCGATGAGCAAATTCCGATTTCTACGCCCCATTTTAGAATCTGTTATTCTTTCTACGAACCATCATTTTCACTATTCCAAAAATCAATAAAACCAATATTGGTAAAACCAAATTGATCACTTGCCATTTGGTTCGCTCTTGTTTGACTTTCACTTTATCAAGTGGTCTGATTTTCAAGTCTTTGGCTCTGCTTTGGATCAACCCATCTTCATCCAACAAATAATCAATCAGGTTGATCACGAGCGCTTCATTAGCGTAAGTCTTTTGGCTATAAGGCTCTACTCCTATCGGCAAAGGATTTCCGTCCTCTAGACTTAGTTCATTTCTTATCAAGTCCCCATCTGCTATCACTGCAATTATATTCGGAAGACTTTCACCAACTACTTCATTGCGATCGAACCCGGCAGGCGGAATTCTGTTTTTATACAAAGAAGTAAAGTTCCCCTCCAACAAATATCCAATAGCCCTTGGGCCACTCTGGAAACGCTCAGGAAGCAGTTCTGATTTCAAATCATTGAAGCTTACAGTCACTGGCGCACCCATCACTTTGGTGTTGGCTGATGTCAGCATAAGCGGCGTTTTCTTCACTCCAATAGCCTTCACGGTATCAATAGTAGAAGCAAAGCGCGCCATTACAGCATCCATCCCCTTCACTACGGGATGATCACCATAACTAGTAATGATAGGAAAATAAGGCCAAGGTAGCATCCTGATTTGCGCTTGATCACCGATGTTTCCTGCTACCACTGGGAAGTCTCCGCAATTAAGGTCAACGACGAAATTCTGATTGATCCGAACGCCATATTTGAAGAGCAAATCTTGAAGTTTGGTATCGTAAGGAATGGCCACCGTTCCATCACCTGATGCCTCATCCATCTTCACGCTCAATGCGTCAATAAAAACTGCTAGACGCCCGCCATTCATCACATACTGATCCAATAAGAATTTTTCCCTTTCGGAAAATGCTGTAGTAGGTTTTGGCAGAATTAATAGATCATAACCTGTGATTGAGGTCGTTCGATTTGGTAGATCTAGTCTGAACAGATCATACTTTGATAAAACCAAGTTGGTCAGGCCAGCAAGCTGAGTTGTATCTGGCTCCCCGTGACCTAGAACCAAACCAACACGCTTCCTTGAATCATTAATCAGCTGCTGAAGTGCATTGGCAAATTCATATTCCAAAGTCTCGATTGACTGATTGATAATATCCTCTGGGCCTGTGCTGCGGTTTCCCTTGAGCAAATTGATGGCTAGCTCCTTCCCTCCCATGGATATCACAACTCCTGGAAACACAAGCTTCTGGGAACTCTGGCCATCCTTGGTGAAATTCAAATTAGTGGGTTGTAAACCCATCTCAATCAAACCTTGAAAAAACTGATTGCGCGCTCTTGAACTTTCCGCTTGCGATGGGTCTGTAATCTTGATATCAAAATTCACAGAAGTGTAAATCGAAAATTCATCCAATAACTCCAAAATCGAAGATTGAAAACGCTTGAAATTGGAAGGCAGTTCACCTCCCAAATAGACTTCAATGAGCACATCTTCACTCAGTCGTCCCAATACTGATTTGGTAGGTTCTCCGATGGTATAGCGCTTTTCTTCGGTCATGTCGAATCTCAGAGAATACCTATTCGCTAACTGAGTGACTAAAATAATCAGCAGCAGTCCGATCCCAAACTGAAGCAATAAACCAAGTTTATAGTTTGAGTCTTTCATTTTCTCCAGCCAAGAATTAATTGAGTCAATAAAAGCATAAGTGCCATGAGTCCTCCAAAATAAATCACATCAGTCAGATCCAATAAGCCCCGACTCAGAGAAGTGTAATGTGACATGATCCCCAAGTTGGAAATGAGATAAGACCAATCTGCCCAAAGATCAATTCCAGCCAGCGCATCAAACCCAGAATAGAAAAAGAAGCATAGAAATGCTGCAAGAATAAACGAGACAATCTGATTGCCTGTAAGTGCAGAAGCGAATACGCCAACGGCTGTAAACACACCGCCCAGAAGCACCAAGCCAATATATGACCCAATGATGCCCGGAGTGTCGATATTCCCAGCAGGGCTACCCAAACTACTCAGGGAGAAGTAATAAATGACCGTAGGAACGATAGAGAAAAACACCAAGAAGAAGCCCGCCAAAAACTTGCCTGAGATGATCTGAGCATCACTTAATGGGAGTGTCTGTAGAAGTTCTATGGTTCCTGCACGCTTTTCTTCTGCAAACGTCCTCATCGTAATAGCTGGTATCAGAAACATGAACATATATGGCCCTAGGCTAAAGAGTGGTTCCATGCTCGCATATCCGTAATCAAGGACATTGGTGTCAGGGAAAACCCACATCAACATGCCTATACCTACCAAGAAAACTCCGATCACGACATAAGCGATCAGTGAATTCAAAAAGTCATTTACTTCTTTTAGGAAAATGCTGATCATGCCTTGTGTTTTCCTGTTAGTTGACGAAATACTTCTTCAAGGGACTGCTCCGATTTGTTGAGGCTTACTAGCGGTAAGTCATGAGCAGATGTGATTCTTAACACCTCGGCCCTAAGGTCACTCCGGTCAGATTCTATGCTGTAAACATTATTACCCATTTCAGTGGCTTTCAATCCTTCAGTTTCGAATAATTCAATCTTAACTTTTGCTTCAAAAGTGACTATCAAAGAATTGGTATTCTCCATGGTCTGACGAAGCTTGGAAAGCTTGTCATTGGCAACCACTTTTCCGGAATCTATGATGACCACTTGATCACAGATCGACTCTACTTCTTGCATAATATGTGTCGATAAGATCACAGTCTTATCTCTGCTCATGTCTTTGATGACTTGTCGAATTTCAAGTATTTGGTTTGGGTCTAACCCCGAAGTAGGCTCATCTAATATCAATACTTTCGGATCATGGATCAATGACTTTGCCATCCCAACACGCTGACGATATCCTTTGGAAAGCGTACCGATCTTCTTACCACTCTCCTTTTGTAACCCGACCAAATCGATCATTTCCTCCACTCTACTCTTCACAGATTTGAGTCCATATGATTTACCTATGAAAGAAAGAAACTCTCTCACATACATATCCAGATACATTGGGTTATGCTCCGGTAAATAACCAATCAGTCTTTTGGCAGCCTGAGGATTTTCCACAACACTCACGCCATCTATCAATACATCTCCCGAAGTGGGTCTAATAAATCCTGTAGCCATTTTCATCGTGGTGGACTTACCAGCGCCATTCGGCCCAAGAAATCCAGTAATCACCCCACTTGATGCCTCAAATGAAATATTATCAACTGCGGCTTGGCTGCCAAATACTTTGGTGAGATTGAGAATGGAAACTGACATCTATAGCTTACTTGCCTTTAGGGCGCAAAGGTCGTATTTCTAAATCAACTGGCAGGTAGTTTCCATGAGTATTGAGTAAATCAATTATCGACTTGGCTACATCTTGAGGACGCATCATATTGTCATTGACTGTTACCTCATCTATGTCATCAAAGAATTGGGTACTTGTACTTCCAGGGTAAACGTTAGAAACCTTAATTCCCCAATCACGGAGTTCCATAAAAAGAGAATGCCCAAATCCCGTAACAGCATGCTTTGTAGCCACGTAACCAGACATATTTTTAACTGGATTCAATCCAGCTATTGAGCTAATATTAACAATATGTCCTTGATCCATGGCTTTCATTTGAGGAACTACCACTCGCGTGCAGTACATCAGACCATTGACGTTCACGTTAAACATTCCTTGCCAGTCTTCAATACTCAACTCATCCACAGCACCAACAACTCCATAACCAGCATTATTGACTAAGAAATGAATTTTGTCTCCAAGAAAACCCTTACTCTTCTTAAAAGCAGCGCAAACCGAATCATACTCCGAGACATCCATCTCTACAAATAAGAAATTATCATGCTGAACAGGTGGCGCACTTCTGCTCCAACCTACCACTTTTACATTTGCATCAAGTAACTGCCTTACCAATGCTAACCCAATTCCTTTACTCGCCCCTGTGACGATGGCACACTTACCTTCTAAATAATCCATAGACCTGTCAAATCTTGAGAACGCAATAATGTTTGTTTTTATTTTCATTCACAACAACCAAACAAGTACAAATAGTCTTAGTTGTAATGTCCGAATCCAATATAACTTCGCCAAATGATCACAATTGTAAGCAGCACCAACCGAAACGAAGCACTATCCTATAAAATAAGCTTGCTTTATCAGGGAATTCTGAAAGATCTTGGTGAGGAAAGCGAGATCATCGATCTCAATCTCCTGCCAGCTGATTTCATCACAACGGCACTTTATGAAAACTCAGGAATGAATGATAGCTTTAATGAGTTCAGAGATTCAATGAAACAAGCTCAAAAGTATCTTTTTGTAGTTCCTGAGTATAATGGTTCATTCCCAGGCGTTTTGAAAGCTTTCATAGACGGATTGGATTACCCACATACTTTCACGAATAAGAAATGTGCTATGGTCGGGCTCTCTTCTGGTATCCAAGGTGCTGGATTGGCACTAAGTCACCTCACGGATATTTTTAACTATTGTGGGATGAGCGTACTCGCTCAAAAACCAAAGCTGGCGCTAATAGAAAAGCACATTGACGAAGATTTTAACATCACCAATGTGCTTTATATGGACCTACTCAGAGAGCAGGCTAGTCTCTTAATTAAATTCTAAACCTTCTCAGGTGGGACTGTATCGAAAATCACATCCCAGAGCAAAGTTGATACACCAAAAGCTAAATCCTCAGGATGCTTATAATGGTGCAACGCGTGATATTTCCATAGTTTCCTGAATGGAGCGAATTTCGGAGGCTTCACAATATGCTGAGCATAATGAAGTGATATGTAGAATAGATAGCCCGCTACGAAACCAGGGAAGAACGCCAGTGCCATCTGTCCCATGATAAAGTAATAAACTCCGAACAATGCTGCCATCATCAGAAATGCCGGAACTGGAGGCATGGCTAATCTCGTAGGGTCTTTCGGATATTGGTGATGGATACCATGTCCCAAATGCTGGATCTTTTTCCAAAATGGACTCTCAGTCTCCGTATGATAAATGAATCTGTGAATAGCATACTCTGCGAAGGTCCAGAAAATCCATCCTGCTGCAAAACAAAGTAGGTATGAAACACCACTCAACTGAGGAATTCCAACATATAAAAAAGCACAGATTATCAAAAAGTGCATTGTCATCGGTACCGCAATGTGCGTTCTGGTCAAACGCTCGAGCCACCCTTTTTTGAAAAGGTCATCAGTTCCTTCATTTTTCGGACGAAGGTGTGAGGGTATCTGATAAAATTGATTCTCCATAATTGTGGCAAAAGAGCGCCTTATCGTTTACAAATACAATGATTAATGTCAGTTATTTGAGTAGAACTAAACAATTATCATAGTTTTTAGAATGATTTCGTTCTAATTGAAACAGTCCCAATCTTTGGTTGAAATAACGACAAGTGTTCCTTTTTGTTCCACCTATTTAAAAGATGGACAAATTTAATTGCGTATCTTCTAAGCTCATCAATATTAACTCTTATGAAAATAAAATCTCTACTAACATTAATTATCATCCTTTCGGCACTTTTTGCCTTTGGACAAGAACGAAAAATCAGTGGTACTGTAATGGACGCTGATGAAGGTGTACCTGTAATCGGTGCAAGTGTATTAATAATGGGTACTAGCACAGGAACGGTAACAGACGTTTATGGAAAATTTGAACTCAATATGGGCGCAGGAGATAATACGCTCGTTGTGCGATTTATCGGCTATAAGCAAGCTGAAGTAAATGTAAGCAGCGGTTCAGAATTTAATATTTCGCTATCTAGTGATCTTATGAACCTCAATGAATTAGTTGTAATTGGGAGCAGAAACGAAAATAGAACCGCACTAGAAACGCCAGTTCCAGTTGACGTAATTGACGTTTCTGAAATTTCGGCAAATAGTCCACAAATTTCTGTCACTCAATTATTGAATTATGTAGCCCCATCATTTAGCTCTAATACGCAGACCATCTCAGATGGTACTGATCACATTGATCCTGCATCCCTAAGAGGATTAGGTCCAGATCAAGTCTTGGTACTCATCAATGGAAAAAGACGACATAACAGTTCTTTGGTGAATGTAAATGGAACATTCGGTCGTGGAAGTGTTGGTACTGACTTGAATGCCATTCCAGTTGCAGCTATTAAGCGTATAGAAGTGCTAAGAGATGGAGCAGCGGCACAATATGGCTCTGACGCAATTGCTGGTGTAATCAACATCGTGTTGAAAGATCAAACCAACACATTGGAAATCAACGCTACTACTGGTGCATATATATCTCAAAATTCTGAAGACAATATGGATGGTGAGCAAGTTCAACTAAATATGAACTATGGACTCCCTATTGGCAAAGAAGGATTCATCAATCTTACGGGAAACTTTGACAATCGAGGATACACCAATAGAATGAAAGAATGGGAAGGTTCAATTTTCTCAGGTTATAACAATCCAAATTATACTGGTGCTGCTGATGATGATATCACTGATGCAGAACTGACTAGAAGAGGACTTACAAGAAGTGACTTCAATATGAGGGTCGGTCAATCAGCCGTGGAAAATGCAGGCTTATTCATGAATAGTGTCGTTCCCATTTCTCCAGACGCTGAAATATATGCGTTCGGCGGTATCAATTACAGAAATGGCGATGCTGCAGGCTTCTACAGATTACCCAATCAGAGCAGAACAGTAACCGACGTTTATTCGAATGGTTTCCTACCAGAAATACACTCCAATATTCTAGATAAATCTATAGCAACAGGTATCAGAGGTAGTATTAACAACTGGAATATTGACTTCAGTAATACTTTCGGCACCAATAGCTTCCAGTATCAGATAGAAAATACATTAAATGCATCATTGGAATCATCCTCTCCTACAAGCTTTAATTCTGGAGGATTTCAGTTCAAGCAGAACACATCCAATATAGATGTTAATCGATATTGGGATTACCTTTTTGAAGGGTTCAACATGGCATTTGGCTCAGAGTATAGAATTGAAAACTATTCTATCACTGCTGGTGAAGAAGGCTCTTACACGAACTATGGCTTGGCATCTTGGGCTGTTAGTAATAATGGTGATTCATTACTTATTAATGACAATTCAGGTCCTGTCAATACTGTATTCGATCCACTCGGAAGGTCAAGACCAGGTGGCGCTCAAGTATTCCCAGGTTTTAGTCCTGATAATGAAGTAAATGCATACCGTGCTGCCGTATCGGCCTATATAGATCTAGAGGCTGACATTACCGAGGCGTTCTTCCTTACTGCTGCTTTGCGATACGAAAATTATAGTGACTTTGGTGATACGTTCAACTGGAAATTGGCTGGACGATTTGCCATATCTGATAACTTCGCATTAAGAGCTGCTGCAAGCACAGGCTTTAGAGCACCATCTCTTCACCAATTACACTTTAATAGTACGTCTACTATTTTCGTAGATGGTGTAGCATTTGAAGTTGGGACATTCTCTAACGATAGTCGGCCAGCTCAGCTGTTGGGTATACCAAATCTTAAACAAGAAGTATCTAATAACTTCAGTGCTGGATTTACCACCTCGATGGGTGACTTCTCATTGACGGCAGATGGTTATATGATCTTTATACAAGATAGAATTGTATACACAGGACAGTTCAGTGGTGACGCTGCTGGATCTGCTGCTGATCAGGAAATCGCTCGATTGCTGCAGCAAGCCAACGCGAACCAAGCGGCTTTCTTCGCCAATGCGATTGATACGAAGACTACTGGATTAGACGTAGTTCTCACGCATTCACTGCGAATCGCTTCTCAGCATACTTTGAGAACTACACTTGCTGCAACTTTCTCTGAAACGTTACTTGATGGTGATGTGAAATCAAGTCCGAAATTGGCAGGTAAGGAGGATACGTATTTCGATCGATCAAGTAAAATCTATTTGGAAGCGGCCACCGTTCGAACCAAGTTCAATTTAACCTTCAACTATACGAACAAAAAGTTCAACGCTATGTTAAGAAACGTCTATTTTGGTTCTGTAGAGGAGGCAACCAATGTAGAGGCAAATGCTCAAACATTTGATCCTAAGGTTGTAACTGATTTAACGTTTGGATATCAAATGAATGATGTATTCAAATTTTCGCTAGGGTTCAACAATCTCTTGGACGTCTACCCTGATGAAGCAATTGCTGCAAATCAGAGTAGCGGTAGATTCTTATATTCTCGAAGAGCTCAGCAATTCGGAGTTAACGGAAGATATGGATTTGTAAGAATGTCGATTAAGCTATAATTTATTCTTTCCAAATGAAAAATGCCTTTTGGGATCATCCAAAAGGCATTTTTTTTAATCGAACTTCAAGCAAACAGGTTCTGTCATTGCTAATTCGTTTCCTGTAAATTTGAGCAATCCTGTTGTCGCGTCTATAGAAAACACAGTGATGTTATTCGTTCTTCTATTGGCTACCAGTAAAAACCTGCCATCAGGAGATAGTGTGAAATTTCTAGGCCAGTCACCCTCAACACTTGTATGATCAACCAATGCTAGTTTTCCACTTTTATCAATGCTAAAAGTGGCGAGACTATTATGTCCCCTATTTGATGCATACAGAAATCGTCCATCCTCGGAAACATGTATATCTGAGCTCTGCGTATGTCCATCATAACCTTCAGGCATTGTGCTTTTTCGATCTAGCTGGGTTAAAATCCCATCATCCCCGAACATAGTAGAAACTACTGTGCCTGCTAATTCATTGATCACAAAAGCAAAGGGTTGGTTCGGATGGAAAGAAAGATGCCTCGGTCCATCTCCTGGTTCTAATTGAAGTGCGACAAATCCGACTCCTTTTTGCTCACCATTTGTCGGGTAACCAATCACTTGGTCCGTGCCCAAGTCTACGACATAGAGGTATGATCCCTCCGGTGAAAATATTGCACAGTGAGCGTGTGGGCTTTTTTGGCGAGCCTCGTTTGGTCCTTTACCAGCGTGTCTATAATTAAAGAGTTGATCACCTATGCTTCCATCTGCCTTAACTGAGTAGACTACACCATCACCAGACCCATAATTTGCGACAGCAACCATATCTCCATTAGAATCAACATAACACGATCCCCTTCCCATACTTGAGGCACTATTAAGCAAAGTCAAACTTTTTCCTGTTTTACTGAACGAAATGAGAGAGCCTCCTTCATTTTCTGATATGGCCCAAAGATTATTCTCGCTTAGATCTATATAAGCAGGGTTATCTACCTTGAAAGCCAATTTTAAATTCGTTAGCTCTCCCGTTACAGTATTGAAATCTACATTGTAGATGCCTTCACTTGAACCTCCGGTGTAGGTACCTATCCAGAGCGTTGTTTCTTGACGATTTGTCTGGTTACAACCAAAAGCAATTACCAGCAATAAGGCAAATAGAGGAAACAGTTTCATGATTTTTTTCCCTAAGATAGCAACCTTAAGAAGGTAAAATAACTACTCCGTAATAAGAATATTAAATTTTTCAGACCTCCAAGTACTGTTCCCAGAACCACCAGCGTCAGGTGCCTCCTCTAGATTGACTTGCAAAACGCGCTCTATGTAAATACTGGCCTGACCAAGCATACTTACAGGAATGTCATTCGCCCTTATTTCAATAAAGCTTGCATTCTTTGAGTCCATATTCTCGTGATGCAATACGTGATCACTTTCAATTGTCAGTCTTACATCCTCAAAAGTATCTAATGCAGATCCAACCCAATAAATCAACCCTCCCTTAGAAACAGACAACTGACTAAGCGTATCAGGTAAATCAATCGATTTGGGTAAGACTAGCTTATTCGTAAATGTTTCTCCTTCATTATTTCGATAAAGGAACTCTGCACTTGAAACCGAACCAGAAAATTCTCTCATGTAACTTACAATACCCAAAATCTCCTCTTCCTTCAGGGAAAGCTCATTACAGGTCACCTCAGAAGGAGCGCTTAGTTTCAGGAAAGTGCTCCCAAATCTAAAACTAGCACTTACGTCAGTTTCATCATTTTCTCCATCGTAAAGCATGGCATATGAAGTCACTATCTTAGATTGTCTCACATCTGCGGCATCCTCAGAAATACAGCTAGTCCAAAACAAAGTAGCAGAAATGAGCAGCGCGAAGAACTTGAATGGGATTTTCATAGTATCAATTTAATGAGTCTTGTATGAACAGACACCAGGTTTCTTATAATCGTTCGAAAAGCCATTTCCCTTTTCTTTCTACTATCACTCCATCAGGTCTTCCTTTTTTTCTAGTTGATTATTATCTAATTTATCGTCTCAAACCTACAAGCTATGAAGACTTTAATCCGTTGCTCACTCACATTGTTTTTTACTTCTCTATTGATCTTTGCTCATGGCCAGGATGCCAGAGAATCATTTATCAAAGGAACTAATGCACTAAGTGCAGGAGATTTTGATCGAGCCATTACCAAATTCAAAGAGGCGGTCAACATCCAGAATGATTACCAAGATGCGTGGTATTATTTAGGTCTTACCTTCAATTTGGATAAGCAATGGGATCAGGCAACCTATTCTTTCGGCAGATTAAAGACAATCAATCCAGACTATGATCCGTTTCTATATTTCGAAGCTGCCAAAGCGTTGATCGAACAAGATAAGTTGGAAGACGCGATCAATGAAAGCCGCATTTTTCTCGAAAAACTTCCTGATACTCCGGAATCTTACAGCGCGCGTCATCAAGGAATATTCAGACTTAATTACGCCAAGGAGAGCCAGTTAGTCAGAGCAAAAGAGAAAAGTATGTCTGATCCAATACCCCTAACGACCATAAATAGTTTAGCCGGTGATTACATGCCTCAGGTGAGCCCTACAGGAACAAGACTATATTTCACAAGCGTCCGTCAAGGTGGGTTTGACAATATGGATGATGAGAATAAGCCTTTGGATTTTGGAGAAGATCTTTACTTTTCGCAATTAGAAAATGAAACCTGGTCAGCACCAAAGCTACTACCAGAACCATTGAATTCGCTGGGAGATGATTTCGGATCCGCCTTTACCGGTGATGGACAAACCATGGTATATGTTCGATGTGGAAGTAGCGAAAGTATTGGAAACTGTGATTTGTATATCACCCAATTAATAGGAACGGCTTGGTCAGAGCCAATGAATATGGGAAATGTGGTAAACAGTGAGGATTGGGATTCTCAAGCAACTATAAGTTCTGACGGAAATAGAATTGTGTTTACATCAGCTAGAAAAGGTGCTTATGGCAGCTCGGATATTTACATGACAGAGAAAAATCACTTGGGAGAATGGGGCATCCCACAAAATCTCGGAGGTACCGTCAATACACCATTTAGGGAAAACAGTCCATACTTAGCACCTGATGGAAAAACACTCTATTATGCAAGTGATGGGCATCCTGGATTTGGAGGGATGGATATCTTCTATACAATCTTCGAAAACGGTAAATGGTCTAAACCTATCAACCTTGGCGCTCCTTTAAACTCTTCTGGAGATGATACCAATTTTAGTATCTCTGCCGAAGGAATGGGGTACTTTTCGTCTTCACGACTTGACGAAAATAACTATGAAATTTTCAGCATAGAACTTCCAGATGAGCTTAAACCAAAACCAACTGCTGTAGTACAAGGGATTGTCAGTAACTCCAAAACAAACGATCCGCTTGGAGCTGTTGTGCTAATAGAAGATATCAACTCTGGAGAGCTGATCAGTGTAAATAAGAGCAATTCATCAAGTGGAGAATACCTTGTGGTGCTACCAGCTGGCAGAAATTATAGTGTGTCAGCTAGCAGCAAAGGTTTCTTCTTCTACTCTCAGAGCTTTGAATTACCAAAAGACACTAGCTATCAAGAAATCGCTTTGAATATTCAATTGGAGCCGATTCAAAAAGGAACCAAAGTGGTGTTGAATAACATCTTCTTTGAGAGTGGCCGTGCTGAGCTCAAACCAATAAGTTACGTTGAGCTGAATAAAGCAAGTGATCTACTTAAGGATAATGCTTCGATGATAGTAGAAATAGGTGGACACACTGACAGCCAAGGTCCTACCGATGCGAATTTGGCACTGAGTCAGAAGCGAGCTGAGGCAGTAATGCAATATCTCCTATTGGCCGGAATAGATGCATCAAGGCTTAAGTCGAAAGGTTATGGTGAATCTGCTCCGATCGCTGATAATGCAACGGCTGAAGGACGCTCTGCTAATCGTAGGACAGAATTTGAAATTGTGGAGTTTTAACTTGCCCAATTGGAAATACGAAGAGTCAATTCGGAAGACAATCATTTTATAGAACTCGTCAAGCTACTTGATGCAGAATTGGCCATCAGAGATGGTGAAGAAGATCATGCTTTCTATGATCAATTCAATAAAACAGACAAGATAAAGCATGCTATGGTAGCCACGATAAATGATCAACCTGTTGGCTGTGGAGCTATCAAAGAGTTTGATGCAGACTCAGTGGAAGTCAAGCGCATGTTTGTGAAGCTGGACCGACGAGGAAAAGGAATCGCTGTGATCCTTTTGACTCATCTAGAGCAATGGGCAAAGGAACTCGGTCATGAACGATGTATTTTAGAAACCGGCATAAGACAACCGGAAGCGATTAGACTCTACGAAAAATGTGATTACAAAGTGATCGAAAATTATGGTCAGTATGCTGGTGTGAAAACTAGCATTTGCTTTCAGAAAATGCTCTAACTAAAAAAAATCCCAGCATTACTGCTGGGATGCTCTACTAAATGTATTTTTAGCCTTCTATTTATGCGCTTACTTTCTCAGCTACCCAATCCCCGACTTCTGAAGTAGATTTAGACACTTCTTTGGAGATGTCCTCTGTAACGAAATTAGCCTCCAAAGAAGCATTCACTGCATCACGGATCGCTTGGGCTTCTTCTAGTAGATTCAATGACTCCAAGAGCATAGCCGCAGATAGAATGGTCGCTATAGGATTGGCGATATTCTTACCGGCAGCTTGCGGATAAGAACCATGGATCGGCTCGAATACAGAAGTATGCAGACCAACAGATGCAGAAGGCAACAAGCCTAAAGATCCAGTGATTACACTAGCTTCATCCGATAGGATGTCACCGAACATGTTCTCAGTTACCATCACATCAAATTTCTTTGGCCACTGTACGAGCTGCATGGCTGCATTATCCACGAACATGTAATCAACCGTGATATGAGGATAATCCTTCTCCATTCGCTGAGAAACCTCTCTCCATAGCCTAGATGTACAGAGTACATTTGCTTTGTCAACGATGGTTAGTCGTTTGTCTCTCTTCTCTGCATATTCGAAAGCCAATTTCAGTATGCGCTCAATCTCATGCGTTGTATACACACAGTTGTCAAATGCAGATGTCAAGTCCTCCGAACGTCCTTTGTCTCCAAAGTAAATTCCGCCAGTGAGTTCACGGATGACCATCAGGTCAGCGCCCTCTACTCGATCATTCTTCAATGGACTCTTATCTATCAATGAAGGGAATGTAGCCACCGGACGGATATTGGCATATAGACCCAACTTCTTACGCATCAAAAGCAAACCTTGCTCAGGACGAACCTTTGCCTTAGGATCATTGTCATATTTTGGATCACCGATCGCTCCAAATAGTACAGCATCAGCGTTCATACAAACCTCGTGAGTAGACTCTGGATACGGTTCACCTACTAAGTCAATTGCGCTAGCTCCTGTAGGGGCAAATTGAAAATCAAAAGAGTGACCGTACTTCACCCCGATTGCCTTCATCACTTTGATCGCCTGATCTACGATTTCAGGGCCAATACCGTCACCCGGAAGCGTTGCTATTTTGTAATCCATGTTTCCTAATTATGATTTTTGATAATGTTAAGCATTTTGATAGTTGCTTTAATCGCGGCAACTGTTTGATCTGGATCAAGACCCCTAGTCTTGAATGTCTTTCCGTTTTCCCAACTAATGGTTGTGATCACCAACGCATCTGTCTCACCTCCAGGCGGGATCTGCACTTCGTAATCTACTAGCCTCGGCAATGACTCCCCTAGCTCCGCATAGATCGCTTTGAGCGAATTCATGAAAGCATCATACTGTCCATCCCCAGATGCCGTCTTTTCGTAAGTTTTGCCTCCAATAGCTATCGACAATGTGGCCATTGAATGAAGTCCTTGAGCTACCGAAAGTGAGTAGTTTTTGATCTCAACATGCTGCTCCAATTTTTCACTTCGGAGCACGTCATTGATAATGAAGGGAAGGTCTTCCTTGGTAATCGACTCCTTCTTATCACCCAACTCAATAATCTTGGCTGTTATTTTCTTAGTATCCTCTTTGCTAAGCTCGATCCCTAGTTCTTCCAGGTTCTTCTTAATGTTTGACTTCCCAGACATTTTGCCCAAAGCATAAGAATAGCTTCTACCAAATCGCTCAGGACTGAGACTGTTGTGATAGAGATTGTCTTTGCTGTCTCCATCTGCGTGTATCCCGCTGGTTTGTGTAAACACAAACTCTCCAACTAATGGCTTATTAGCTGGAATTCGGATTCCAGAAAAGGACTCGACAATCTTGCAAACCTTGTAAAGCTTGGTCTCATCCACATTCATATCGTAATGCAAATGATCTTTAACTATCCCTATCACACTAGATAATGGCACATTACCAGCTCTTTCACCCAAGCCATTCAAAGTAGTATGAATACCCATGATTCCAACTTCTAATGCCGAATAGACATTGGCTGTAGAAAGGTCATAATCGTTGTGGGCATGGAAATCGAAATGAGCCGTGGGAAACTTTTTGGTCATTTGGCCGCAGAAGTCCGACACTTCTCGATGATTCATTATACCCAAGGTATCAGGAAGCATAATTCTCTTCACAGGCATCTTCAACAACCCTTCAATCATTTCATCCACATAATCTGGTGAAGTCCGCATGCCATTAGACCAATCTTCTAAGTACACATTGACAGTAATTCCTTGCTCATGTGCATAAGAAATCGTCACAGCAATATCGGCAAGATGTTCACCCACAGTTTTGCGGAGTTGCCCCTCGCAATGCTTTCGCGAACCTTTGCAAAGCAAATTGATTACTTGACCACCACAACCTTTTATCCAATCGACCGATATCTGACCGTCCACAAAACCTAAGATCTCGATACGCGCACCATAAGCGTTTTGGTTGGCCCAATCTAGAATCTTCTTAGCACCGCGTAACTCGCCCTCAGATACACGTGCAGAAGCGACCTCAATCCGATCAACTTTCAACTCTTCGAGCAATAGCTGAGCAATCGTGAGCTTCTCACTCTCGGTAAAAGAAACACCAGCGGTCTGCTCTCCATCTCGGAGTGTGGTATCTAAGATTTCTACTTTCACAATGTGTGGTTTATATGCTTATCGCAATATGGAATTAAAGCGGAAGACTCGTTCCGAATTCTTTAATTTCTGCTTTCATGCTCTGCAGATAATCAATATCATCAAAGCCATTGAGCATGTTATCCTTTTTATAGCTATTGATTTCAAACGACTCGCTAGCACCTGTTGACAGGATCGTTACTTTCTGTTCAGGAAGATTCACTTCCATTTCAGTTTTTGGATCTGCTTCTATTGCTTTGTAAATCTGGTCTAAGAAGTCTGCGCTTACTTGGACAGGGAGCACTCCTATGTTCAGACAATTACCCCTAAATATATCCGCGAAAAAACTAGAAATCACACATCTAAAACCGTAATCATATACCGCCCAAGCAGCATGTTCTCTCGATGAACCTGAACCGAAATTCTTTCCTCCAACCAATATTTTACCGGAGTAAATTGGATTGTTTAGAATGAACTCTTCCTTAGGCGTATTGTCTGGATTATATCTCCAATCTCTGAATAGATTGTCTCCAAAACCTTCTCGAGTCGTAGCTTTCAAAAACCGAGCAGGAATGATCTGATCTGTATCCACATTTTCAATAGGAAGTGGAACCCCTGTGCTCTTTAGTACTTCGAATTTGTCGTATGCCATTTTGTTCGCTTTGCACTATCGGCTTTTGGCTTTTGGCCATTCGCTTCCAGCTATACGTTTATACTTTGTAATAATTTATTGAGACTCCTTTTCAGAATGTCTACTTTCTTCAATCTCTTTGAATTACTCTTCCTTGATGTAGCTCAGCTCAAAATTTAAAATTAAGAAATACTCAAGTTCAGCTGCCGATCCGTTAGCAATGAATAAAAATCTACAAAATTCCTTATCAAAATTACGGCCGCAATCTTCAGCAATATTGGCTGGGACAGAAGAATAAGCCCATTGCATTTGGCTAATAAACGCGAACCTTTCACTACTCGGAAACGACTTAGTAAGCTTGTAAGTCATCAAGGTAACTTCATGACCTAACTCCCAAACCTTGTATTTCCTAAAATTTCTCACTTACCTATTTTAAGCATTAAATTTGGCCAAGAGCTAATCGCTAAAAGCAAATTTCATTTAAACTAACAATTCCCTTGGATCCATCACTACGCCAGCAACTGCGCTTGCTGCAGCAACTAGTGGGCTAGCTAGAATTGTTCTTGATCCAGGTCCTTGTCTGCCTTCGAAATTCCTATTCGAGGTGCTTACAGCTAATTTTCCAGCAGGCACTTTATCGTCATTCATGGCAAGGCATGCAGAACATCCTGGCTCTCGAAGCACAAATCCTGCCTCTGTGATAATGTCTAATATTCCCTCTGCTTTGATCGCAGCTTCCACTTGGTGAGAACCCGGCACCAACCAAGCCGTCACATGATCAGCTTTCTTGCGCCCTTTTACGATTGAGGCAAAAGCTCTGAAATCTTCTATTCTTCCATTGGTACAACTACCTACGAACACATAGTCGATTTGCTTGCCCATCACACTCTCACCTTCTGCAAAACCCATGTAACCTAACGACTTCTGATAAGTCGCTACGCCACCTTCCAAAGACTCAGCTTTCGGAATGTTATTCTTAATCCCCATTCCCATTCCTGGGTTGGTACCGTAAGTAATCATTGGCTCGATAGTCGAACCATCGAATGTCAATTCCTTATCGAAAATTGCATCGTCATCCGTTTTAAGCGTTTCCCAATAAGTCATCGCCTTGTCCCAAGCCGCTCCAGAAGGAGTAAACTCTCTTCCTTTTACATATTCCAATGTCGTATCATCTGGCGCTATCATTCCTCCTCTAGCTCCCATCTCGATGCTAAGGTTACAAACCGTCATGCGACCCTCCATGGTCATCTGCTCGAAAACTTTTCCTGCGTACTCGACGAAATAGCCAGTAGCTCCGGAAGTTGTTAACTGGGAAATAATATAAAGAGCCACATCTTTCGGTGTAACTCCAGTCTGAAGTGAACCAGTGACATTGATGCGCATTTTCTTAGGTTTTGGCTGCATGATGCATTGCGCAGCAAGCACCATCTCCACCTCTGATGTTCCGATCCCAAACGCGATGGCTCCAAAGGCTCCGTGAGTTGACGTATGCGAATCTCCACATACAATCGTAGCACCTGGCTGAGTAATACCATACTCTGGTCCTACTACGTGAACGATTCCATTTTTTTCGTGACCAAGTCCCCAATGAGAGATTCCGTGCTCTTTGGCATTTTCCTCTAAAGCCTTAAGCTGTTTCGCCGAAAGTGGGTCCTCAACTGGCTTATGTTGGTTAATAGTGGGCGTATTATGATCTGCAGTAGCAAAGGTCTTTTCTGGATGTAGAACACCTATACCTCTATTTTTTAATCCAAGAAAGGCAACTGGACTAGTTACTTCATGGATCAAATGTCTATCAATAAAAAGAACGTCAGGGCCTCCCTCTATCTTGCGAACTACGTGTGAGTCCCAAACCTTATCAAATAATGTGTTTCCCATTTATTCTATGGTATATGTACAATTTCAATTAGCAAAAATTCTTTCGAATCGATTATCTCCATTCGAATAAGAGCGCAAAAATAGCCAATAGAACTCGCAAGTGGCTCGCAAAGAGATTCATAAATTAAAAAAATATCTACGACGGCTAAGAGCCAATTATTTCAACTCACTTTCCAAAAAGGTTAAATTCATAAAAAAGCCATTCCATAGGTAAAAGCTTTATGCTCAACTAAGGAATGGCTCTAAAGAGCGAGTAGTAATTTTTACTTAGGCTCTACAACAAAAGTACCCTGCATTACGCCATAGTGACCTGGAAAACTACAAATGAACTTGTAGTATCCAATTTTCGGTGCATCAAACGTGATTGATGTTTCTTCGCCACCGCCAATTGTTTTTGTATTAGCAACTACCTGATCCAATTTATCTTGAGGGATATAGTCATTCTCCCTAGCAGATACTGCTGCTATTCCAAATTCTTGAAGGTTTGTCCCTGGCTTGAGTAATACCCAGTTATGACCCATAGTCTCTTTGGGCATCTTACCCACATGTTTAAAAATCACCGTGACTGTCTGCCCCTCAACCACTTTCATTTCTTCAAGATTAAACCGCATAGCATCATTTCCTTCGATTGTTAATGATACAGAGTCAGGCACAGACTCCTCCACCACTGCCTCTAAAGGAATCGACTTTACTTTTTCGGATTCTTTAGTTTGTTTCTCCGAGCCACCGCCACATGAAAACAACATAGCCGCACACGTAAACGAAAGCACATACATTTTAAAAATATTCATCATTCTATTTTTTTGTTAAAAAAGGTAAGAGGTATCAATAAATCTTATCAACGATTTATTGATACCTAATTAAAACTTGAGCTTAAATAATATTCAACTCTTAGGTATTCAAAGCAATTTTGAAGCTCATTGTTTAATGTTTAATTGTCCTTTTAAAAAAGAATGTCGTGTTCGGTGAACTATAAGGTTTCTGGATGATTCACCTCTAAACGAGCATTCGTTTCAGGTTGAATTCATCTTCTTTCACTCAGGATTCTGTCCAGTTATCTGATAAACAGTTAAGTTTTCATTCCTAAAAAGGAATGGAAAGGAAAAATGAAGAAAGATTGGTTAAACCATCAATATAAGGTGCTTGTATTTTTATAAGCATTAGAAAAGTGAGTTACACCTACTATACTCTCAAAACCTTGTCAAATTCTCTAATTTCGCGATTCAAAATTTTCAGAAAGCCTTGACAAAATTAATATTCAACTACTTCTTTTTATTCATTTTCATCAGTGGCGTAAATGCTCAGCAACAAATCTCGGGTCGAGTAATTGATGCGTATGAACGACCGCTCGAAGGTGCATATATCCACTCTGCAATTGATACGGTTGTGTCTGGAGGTGATGGATCATTTGAGCTGTTGATATCTAATGGCATTGGTGTCCTACAAGTCCAGCACATAGGCTACTTAAATGCCACGTTCACTGTCAATAATCTGAATCAAATCGATCTGAAACTTCAAACCTCAACCTTAGACCTCAACGAGGTAGTTGTCTTAGGGAATAAGAAAGTCAAGGATCAAAGCAGCAGTGTTGAGGTACTTACCACTCCTGCATTAAAGCGAGGAGATGCTTTTCAAGTGGCTGAGTCCATGAATAGAATTCCCGGGATCTACATGCACTCAGGAACCAACACAACCAATAGAATAACCATCCGTGGAATAGGTTCAAGATCGCCTTTTGGAACGACCAAATTGAAGGCTTATTACAACGATATCCCTATCACCGATGGTTCGGGTAATTCTGTAATCGAAGACATTGACCAGAGTCTGATAGGTAGAATGGAAATTATCAAAGGCCCCAACTCTAGTCTATATGGCAATGGGTTAGGTGGTGCAATTAATATTTATAGCCCATCGGTTGCCAACAATGAATCGTCTATAGCATCGAGCGTGGATGTGGGTGCATTTGGTACCCTCAGAATAGCCAATAGATTGGAACACAATGAAGATAAACTCTCTCTATCAGTTACCCAATCAGAGTTTAGGAGGAAAGGTTTTAGAGATAACAACGAAACTGAAAGATCACAGATTGGTATTGACTTGGCATACCGTATCAACCCAAATCATTCGCTTAGATTCACAGGAATAGGCACGCAACTTAAAGCGGAAATACCTAGCGCAATCAACAAGACAGATTTCGATAACAATCCACGTAAAGCCGCCTTCACATGGAATCAAAGCCAGGGTTATGAGGATTACTCTAAGCTCCTAATAGGAACAACTTACTACGGCTCATTTAGTAATCGCTGGAGTATCGTTTCGAGTATTTTTATGAATTCCAGAGATGGGTATGAAGCGCGACCATTTAATATTTTAGACGATCAACTATTAGGCTATGGCAGTAGAACTACAATTGCTAAAAAGTGGCAGAGTGTCTCGCTCAGTTTTGGGACAGAAATACTCCAAGATGAGTATAAATGGGCAACTTATGATAACCAATATTCGGCCACCTCAGATGGAAGCCTCCAAGGTGAAAAATTAACAGAAAACAAGGAGATCAGAAACTACATGAATGTCTTTGCAGAAGGGACCATCGCAGTTGGAAAGAAGCATAAGTTATCCTTTGGAGCCAATCTAAATAATACTAACTATGAACTAACCGATGGATTTGCTGACTCAATAGAGATCGCTGGAGAATATGGATTTGATCCTATTATCTCTCCGAAAATTGGATGGATCTATAATGCTGCAGACAAGCATACACTTTTCGCAAATATTAGCCACGGATTCTCTCCTCCAAGCCTTGAAGAAACGCTTACTCCAGATGGCTTGGTCAATACAGAAATTCAACCTGAGACCGGATGGAACTATGAGGTAGGAAGCAGAGGGAGTATTAAAGGTCTGAATTACAATTTGACTGTCTACTACATGGACATCAAGAACTTGCTGGTGGCAGAGCGTGTACAAGATGATATCTTCATAGGGGTGAATGCTGGAGAGAATAATCACTTCGGAACTGAACTGAGCGTAAACTACCCCTTAACAATCAGCAATAAAATGACCCTCAATTGGTTTGGAGCGCTTAACTACATGGATTTTCACTTCAGCAGCTTTGAAAACCGAGGCGAAGTATACGATGGCAATGAACTCACAGGGATTCCTCAGTGGTCTGGAAATACTGGTTTAGAATTATTATATGAATCAGGATTTTATGGAAATATCGCTGGTCAGTATGTTGGTGAAATTCCTATCAATGATGCCAACACTGTCTATTCGAATAGTTATTTCCTATTGAATGCTAAGGGAGGGTATTCATTCTCAAGGAATCGATTTCAGTTTGATTTTTGCCTAGGAATAAACAACCTTCTGGATACCAAATATGCCTCCATGCTCTTAATTAACGCTACAGGATTTAATGGAGCCGAACCTAGGTACTACTATCCTGGCAATCCTAGGAATCTGTTTGGTGGAGTTAGTTTGATATTCCAATTGAATAAAAAGAAATAAAAAAGAGGTTGCGCTACAGCGCAACCTCTTTTTTATTTAATTCAAAAGTTACTTATTTGGACTTAATGAATTTCTTCACTTCGTTTTTACCATTCAAAGAATACTTTACAAAGTACATTCCCTCAGACAACCCAGAAACATCAAGTGTTATTTGATTTAAACTTCTAACGACTGGAAGCTCGTGAGTCCTGCCCAAAGCATCAAATATTTCATACTTGAAACTATCATTGATATTCGAAATTGAAATTTTATCAACCGAAGGGTTTGGATATATATTCACAGCCAAATCAGGTACAACTTCCAAAACGGTACATTTTTCCAATACAAATACCACTTTTTCCGGTGTTGCTCTATTTTCAGCATCTATCCCCTCGATCTGATAAGTGCCAGGATCTAGCGTAAGCTCGGTTTGTTTTGCTCCTATCAATTCTCCGTCAACGTTATACCAGTTATAGCTCACTGCACCTGAGGCAGTAACGGTGTACCCGCCATTCGAACAATCATCCGGAACGTTCACTGAAACTACTGCAGCATAAAGTGTAAACTCCACATTCACCTTGATCGATTCAGTCACACTCTCACCCGCTGCGTCAGTGGCTTTCAATACAAGATCATATGATCCAATATCGTCATAACCTGGAGTGCCTGAAAGTGATCCATCACTATCAGTTGCCCAGCTAGGCTTGGTTTCAAATGCATAGGTTAATACATCACCGGCATCTACATCCTGGAAAATGCTCTCAGGAAAATTGAAATTCCATGTGTTCTCCTGAAATACTGTGATATCCTCCAATGCTGCTATGAGTGTTGGAGCATCATTCACATTGACAACTTCCAACTGATAGGAAGCGGTTAACTCTCCGCCATTTCCATCATTCGCATTGACGGTAACAACCCATGTACCCACATCGTCATTCGAAGGTTTACCTGATATCAATTGATCTACATAGACCGCCCAATCAGGTTTTTCAATCAATGTCAATGTCAGTACATCATTCTCAATATCAGTGAATACAGTAGTCACGTCGAAAAGGAAATTTGCATCTTCATTGACAGCCGCTATCGAAGAAACCACCTGAATTGGCTTATCATTGATCGGTTGTACATCCACACTAAATGTCGACTCAACACTTGCCGAGCCATCAGAAAGGGTCACAGTAATATTAACCAGACCACTCGCATTTTCTACAGAAGTGAATGACATCAAATAGCCACTTTGACTTGCGGAGAATGTAATAGCCTCAGTCGGAATTACTGCAGTATTGGATGATACTGCGTTAATTGACAATTCCGAAAATTCATTGTCAATATCCGAAACCTCAACAAACAAATTTTCCAAACCAATATCCTCTTGAGCTATTAGATTGCCAGGAGTCACAAGCTTAGGTGCATCATTTATAGGATTGACCTGAATGTCAAAAGTGGTATATGACGACTGTCCATTTACCGAAACAAGCAGGAAGAAATTCTCAGTTCCAGAATACTCAGCCAATGACTTAATAGTAATCAGTCCAGTATTAGGATCAATACTTGCATCCAAGAAAGCACCTCCAATTAATTCATAGATGAAAACTGTGTTGGCATTGTTTTGATCCTGAAACACGCTAGAAGCATCTATGGTATGTGTACCAAAATCTTCTGAGAGCTCTACAAGATTGATAGGAGCTACGACTTGAACATCAATGTTTACTGCAGCGGCTACAAAAGCAACCTGTTGCGAAACAGATAACTCTCCATCCGATGCTGTTATCACCACATCTTCTACTCCATTCAAATTAGCAGATGGAGTAACCGTCATTTCACCATTCACAAAGCTCAGTCCTACGTTTACATTTCCTACTGCACTATATATCAAGCTTTCAGGGCTTTCCACATCTGTGAAATATCCTTGAAGGTTAATCTTATATGCAGGAAGACCAACAACAATAGTCTGGCTAGGCAATTGCTTCACAACCGTTGGTGCATCATTCACCGCGGAAATTTCCAATATGAAAGTCTCGGCAGCAGATTTGGAAGTAGCTGTACCTAATCGATCATCAGCAAATAACTGAATCTCGAAAGAACCAAAGACATTTAAGTTTGGGATAATGCTCACATTATTACCCTCAATTACTATAGTGAATTTGGAAGGATCACTAATGATCACTGAGTAATCAAATACAGGAAGCCTAGCGTCAACGTCTGTTGCCGAAAGCACAAGGTTCAATTGTGAATCTTCAACTATGGTCTTATTAGCAACCGCTGCAACTACCGGAGCATCATTGACTGCAATCACTTCCAAATCAAACCTATCGAAAGCAACGTATCTTTCCGAGGTGTTCTTCTCTGTGATAATCACATTGATAGATACCCTACCAGAATAATCATCATCAGGGTTAATGCTAATCTTACCATCTGCGTAAGAAACCGGAACAAGAGTATTCTCATTGGATTCAACCAATATGCTCACCTCACTGTCAGGATCTGAATATTTCAAATCCAACAATAAAGGAACCCCTTCATCCGTGCGCTGATCTGCAATCCTTGTAATCTTAGGTGCATCATTCACATCCTTAATAGTAACTTTAGCCCAAGCGGTATCGAAAAGTTGCCTAACTGGATGATACACTCTGAATTGAATAGAATCCACGCCACCTACTTGCTTAGTGGATGTATAATTCAACAACCATGTTTTGGTATTAGTAGATGTCTCTTTCACTGCAGGTATACTTATATTTCCTTGAGTACCGACATTAAGGACTTCTAGTGTTGCATTTTCTAAACCAAAGTCACCCAATTCCACAGCAACAAGATTCAAGCCTATCTGCTTATTTTCTTGTACTGTCATTTCTCCAGCAAATGCAAAGAACTCTCCATCCTCGGATCCATCCACTTTTCCTCCAGTGGTATTATCAATGACATATGTATCAAAGTCAGAACCACCACTTGGTGTAGTGATGACAACTGTGACTAGCACCTTATCTCCATTGAAAATATAAGGGTGAGCATTAGCGTCAATAGCTATTCCAAGACTAAACCCTCCCCCAGCAGCTAAATATTCCGATGCTGGATTTTGTTGATCATACAATGACACGAAATCAGCGGTCGCTAAATCGGACAAATCATAATAAAGTATCTCTACTGAGTAATCTTCATTAGGAACTGGGTCTACCCAATCCACCACTAGATTAGACCCAGTCAAAGAAATACTCTCTATATCCTGAACAACATCTTCGACTTGAAACTGGAATCTATAGGACACAACTTCTGATGATTTGCGTCTTCCGCTGATTTCTCTCACACGAAACACTACACTATCCAAATAAACTTCATCCGGCGACAGTCCAGCACTTGGCGTGAGTATATAATCAGATATCGTTCCTTCCACTT
>CAYGPP010000011.1:20898-25385 GCA_964351885.1 uncultured Marinoscillum sp. | reverse complement strand
CACTTTGGCCAATGTTCCAAAGTTCGGCTTATTAGTGACTTCAAATTCTATCGAATCTCCATCTGTATCAAAACCATCCAATATGATCGTCTCATCAAGAAAAAGCTTCGTTGGAAATAAAGAAGCAATGGCCACCGGCGCACGATTATTTCCCAAATCAAAGACCGGTCCAACAAATCCGACTGATCCCGACCAAACGATGGTGTCATTCCCTAGATGGGTAGCAACACCTAACTGACCGACGGTGGCAAAACTGGTAAAATTACCAGATGAGTACCACCGGCCGCCTATGGCCTCTGTGCTTCTTGATAGTGAATCCTGCGCTACCGAGGTAGTGACAAGTAGACACATTAGAGCACCTATTCCGTATAATCTATTTATGAAACTTTTCATTTGGCTATTATTTATTAGCACTTGAAGTCTCATTTGTTTTCACACCCAATAGTCGCTCAATTTTCAAGAGTCTATCCTCAAGAACTTTGGCGTTGGATGCCTCCGCTTTAAGCACCTTATTCTCTGATTTCAACATTGTGATCTCAGCGTTGAGCTCTTTAACAGCCTCTATTAGTATAGCCGTCATTGCACCATAATTAACCGATTTGTAGCCTTCCTTGTCAGTATTAACTAACTGTGGGAAAACTGCTTCTATTTCCTGCGCAAGAACGCCTATCTGTTCAGAATCATCATTGATTCCTTTAACAGACTTTGCCTCTCTATTCCAAAAATAAGTATAGCCATTCAGCTTCTCCAATTTCTCTAGAGCTCCTTGAATTTTATTCACATCCTTCTTGAAACGTTTGTCAGAAGTTTGATTAAACGATGTGGCTGAGACAAAACTTGTAAAGTCACCATGTCCATCTCCCCATAAATACACATAAGACCCATTTGGCCCATCAAGAGCAATATGACTTGTAGTAGTACTATTGGTGTCTGCTGGGTCAAAATTAATACCCCCATACATCCTGATAGCGTGACCTTCTTCTGTCGAATTCAAAGATAACTCTCCATATTCAGTATCAGCATCGTCTTTGCTTACCACCATTGTCGCCATTCTTGGGTGATAATCATTTTGACCATCATTCAGTGTGAAGTCCTTAGCATCAAAAGCTAAGTCGCCTTTCAGGTTTAGACCACCTCCTACAAAATCCAATTTCATCGTACTTGAAGACAAATCATGAGCACTCATGAATACATCGGAACCGTCAGTCCCTTGTAAGTGAAGTGCACCCATGTCATATGCGTCAGCTCCTTCTCCCCAATCATGAATTTCGAATGCGGCAATATTTGGCTTGAAATAATTACCATCCTGATCTTGTATTGAATCATTTGGAGCTCTCACATATACATTTCCACGGTAGGTCGCTCCTTCTGCATTAATCCAACCCTCTTGATTAATGTACAATCCTTCTTCTTCACCAGAGTCAAAGAAATTACCTATTTGAACATCTCCATTGGCGTGCATATTATTCACATTTAGATTATCCGCTGTTCCAATAAACCCATTGGCGTTAATTCCGAATTCTGATCCATCTGATGATCGCAATAAAAAATTCCCCATTTCAACTCCATTATCACCTCTCTCAGCTCGAAGGGTAATCAAATCTGGTAGGTAAGAACCTGAAGTATCATCAGTCGTATCGTTTGGCGTGTCATTATCATTTTCCCAATTAATAACTTCACTACCTCTCAAATGCATGTACGGAAGCTTGACATCTTCCGATGTTAACCCCAATTCCACATTTGTATAAAACTGGTCATTCGCCCAAGAATCAATATAGAAAAATCCTCCAGACATACCAGTACCAGTAATATATGATCCATCCTCGCCAATATTAGCCACTTGTGCTGAACCTGAAGTAGAACCATCATTAAGAACCCTACTCTGAATCCAATCATAAGTAACACCTCCATTTTTAGAAGGGAAATATAACCCTCCTCCACCAGATTTTCGGCTGAAGAGAATAGCAGACTCTTCACCTATCGAGTCAGTCAAACCAATACGTTTAGTAGAAAAAGGATCTAATCCATCAGGACCAATCTGAAATTTTCTTCCATCAGAACTAGATAAAGTCAAGTTTCCAAACTCATTACCATTATCATCAGTTCTCACATCTAGATTTACCAATTCAGGTCGGTAGTAGGAAGTGTCAGTAACATTACCTAATGAGTCCTGATTGATATCTCCCTCTAAATCAAAAGTACCTTGCATAAAGAATCTTGGTAAGTTCTCTTCGACATACATTCCTGCCCTCAAGGTATTATTTCCTTGGTCAGGTGCTCCAATATAAGAATAACCTCCTTGTGCATTCGCCCCTAAATATGCTATTCCAGTAAAATCTCCTTGATCATTATGACCAGCTAGTTGGAGTCTTGCATGACCATCACTAAATCGATTTAGAAAAACACTTGAAAATGGATCAGAATCATTTTTGATTCTGAATGCATTTGAACGTTGCTGCGAATAGGTCAAGTCGCCATTGGTGTTTCTTACTTCATCAATCCAGTGAGAAAGGTTATGAGTGTAGCCATCCGTTCCAGAAAGTTGTATATGGCCGTTTTCTGTTCCTTCATAATGTTGTACATCCATCCAAATCAAATCTCTTGGGTTCTCACCTGATACATCATCGGTTGAATCTTCAGGTGTTCCCCCATCATCAGTCCAACTTTCAGTTGAAGTTCCTTTCATTGAAAGGAATGGCAATTCAGTACCATTTTCTTCCCACACTTTAGCACCTAGCTTAATGTTTTCTGAACTCGAACCGTAGGTTGTCATTTCAGAAGCACTCTGACCATTATCATTTCTAATACTTCGCATATTCAGTACAGTCTTTGCAACCGCTCCTTCACCCAATTCTGATCCAAAGATTTTCAGCTCTGCTTCTTCTGATACACCTTCATCGATTGCTTCCAAGGAAAACTTCATGTTAGCCCCGAAGTAATTATCATTGTTAACCGTACCTCTTAAATGAAAATAACCAAGCTGTGGTGTTCCTTCCCAGAACTTACCTCCAGTGGAAATTCCTCCGCCTTGTGTACTCACTGAATCATTTTCATCATTGATTCCTCCAATATTGATTTGTCCACCATTCTGTTGAGACTTCCAATTCCCTACCTGACGACCGTCAAACTGATTCTCTAAGAAATATTCCTTTGATCTATAATCAATCGTTTTATTGATACCGTGTGATGAAATTTCAAACTCGCTTCCATCTGTACCACGTAGTACAAGGTTTCCTAATTCCGTCCCGTCTTCCCATTTCTGAACTTCCATAAAGACCAAGTCGGGATGATAATAGGTTTGCTCGTTATCAACACTATCTCCAGAAACCTGATCTTCACCTCGCATTACGAAATAAGGAAGGTTTCCATTTTCCCAGTTTTTAGGACCCATCTGAATATTTGGATTCCAAGAAGGACCATTTAACTGCAACATACCTGCACCCTCTTCTATGGCTAAAAACGCCCCCATATTGGCATCTCCATCCTCTAACCAAAGACTAGGTCTGTTTTCATTCCAAAAACCAGAAAGAATAGCTCCGGTAAACCCTCCTAGCGAATCGAAACCAACTTGTTGTGAAAAACCCGAATTCCCATTGTAAGTACCATACCATCCAGCAGGATAAGTGGAGTTATCTCCTCTAAAGTAAAGTTGGTCTGGTCTTAAAATAGCATTTCTAGCATCTGTATTATTATTGAGATTAAGTTCCCCTCTAGTAAAACCATTATCAAATTCACGTATACCAAGACGTGATCTTACCACACCTTCTTTATCTGCAAGACTCAAATAACCATTGCTATTGTCCGGGCCGTCACTGCTAATAAAGCCACTTTGCGATCCATTTGCTCCTCCAAACCAAGCACCACCGGCTCCTGAATATGTTCTAGTAGCAGCTCCCAACGAGTCCTCACCGTTATCAAATCTATTGGCGAAGATTGTGACACGAGAAAAACCGTTTTCATCACTCAATCGAAACGTTCCATCGTTACCATTTTCACCTTCACTACTTAACATGACACTTCTTTTTCCATTTGGTCCAGTTAAGTCCATTGGTAAAGTTGGCTTGCCGCTAAAAGGCTCGTATAATTTTACGTTACCAAGGGTAACATCCCCAACTTTAACAGTCACCGTTCGCTCAGAACGAGCATGGAACAAGGTGGCGGGAATGGGAGAAGTGCTCCCAAGTACAACAGAGTATAATCCATTGACTACTGGAACAGAAGCTAATGTCTCAGTCCAGGTATTAGCAGAATCTATCTCAATACTAAATGTCAAATCGGAAGTGCCATTAAATGGTTCTCCGTTTTCAAAAAGAGATCCTTGAAAAGTCATTTTCTTTCCCGTCTCTTGCTGTGCAAAAGTGAATGTTGAAATCAGGACAAAAAGAAGTCCGAGTAGTCGATGTTGTTTCATAGTACGGTTAATTTAGTTTAGGGGTAAAGTAAGAAGTTAGACATTTATAGACAATACACCAAAATGGGTATTTTGG
>CAYGPP010000011.1:0-20798 GCA_964351885.1 uncultured Marinoscillum sp. | reverse complement strand
CCATCAATAAACCTAACTGGTAAGTACCTAGGCAGAATCCAATTTTTCAATCTCCCTGGCACAAAAGAGTAACGTGTTTTCGGCTTTGATTTTAAGCTAATTTTCAAAATGTCCCTAGCCAATAGATCTGCATCCAAGGCTTCTTTAATTGCTCCATTAATCACCTTTCCTCCAAATATCTGTAACGACTCGGCAAAATCCGTATCTGCAAAATCAACATTCATGCCTTTGTTCCAAATAGGCGTCTTGATAGCTCCAGGGCCGATCACTATTACGTCAATGCCATACAGCATCAACTCGCGACGCATGGAATGAGACAAACCCTCCACCGCGTGCTTCGAGCCAACATATGCCCCGATAAAAGGCATTCCAATCTTGCCTGCTACTGAACTAATATTAATAACCTTGCCAGGTAAAGTATGGTGATTTTTTCTCGCACCTAGTAATGGCAAAAAAGCTTGTGTGACTTTAATCAATCCAATTACATTAACCTCAAACTGGTACCTCAGCTCATCAATGGAAAGGTGCATCAATGGCCCACCAATAGCAACACCCGCGTTATTGATAAGACATGCAAGTCCTTCATTATCAATTAATTTCCCCAACTCCTCTGCTGCATTGTCCACAGACTCGTGATCTACCACATCCAGCACGAGTGGATGAAATCGATCAGCCAACTGTTCCTTAAGATTCACTGAATCCTCTAGCTTTCTTACTGTCCCAAAGACTTTGAAACCAGCATTTGCAAAAGCTAGCGCACACTCATATCCTATGCCTGTTGAAACACCAGTAATCAATACATTTTTAGAAGCGTTCATTTCCCCACTTTTAGGTTGGTGAGGTCTATTGAGACCACCCCTTCATGAAGTGGGGCAAACCAAGCGCCTTCCAATTGCTGCCAACCATGCCAGCTTAATTCCAACCCTCCAATGGGAATCTTCTGAGTCCACATACGCCAAGCGCTGGGCCTTTTGTCATCGCCCAATATCCACAGGTAAGAATCTCCAGGAGTCACTCCACCACTAGAGTAATGTACCAGTAATCCTTCTGCACCAGCCAACTCGACATACTCACGAGTAGTCCCAGGATCTTTAATTTTAAATGGAGCGACCAACCAAAAAGAATCGTTAGCAAAGTACTCCCAAGCAAGTGAAAGTATTTTACTTTTTTCTTCACCAGATAACTCAACGCCATCTCTCTTCGCTAAACCATCAAGCGTTTTAGTAGAAAAATAGACTGAGAACTGATCCCATATGACATTAACAGAATCCTCAGCCTTATTCCATTTATAAGAATGTCCTCTTGGGAATGACCATTCTATGTTACTGATCTGTTGATACGATTCATATCCTAGCGCTGACAACATTTCATCAGCTAACCGCTCCGCCTTTGCCCCTGGTTTACCCTCCGGTCTGGCATTTATATTGAGTACAACAAAAGCGCCAATCGCCGTGACCATTGCTAAAACCATGAATCCCAAAATAATTATTACTCTTTTCAAAATCTCTATGTTAAAATTGCCCAAAACTAATTTCAAATGTAGCACCATTTCTGGGTTAGGAATAATATCTACTCGTTCTCTTTCCGTGTTAAAAAACCCTTTTTGGTATGACCATTTCTATCTCGCTATTTTCAATGTGAATTAAAGTTCCATCATTCCCGATTTTACTCAGGCTCCCGATTCATTTAGCCACAATTTATGAACGAAGAATTCAGTCTGGTCAAAGGCCTCATCACTCCTCTGAGTCTCTACGGACTAGGAGTATAAAGTCATTTCCTAACATCAAATAGCCTTGGTCATAGCAGAAGTAATAGGTTTTCTGCTCTTTGGTAGTGTATGTGTGCGTATGATAATTGAAATCAAAACCCGCCTTGAGCAGTTGATCCTTATGTGATTTGGTCTTGCCTTCTGGATTCAGCTTTTCAATGATTGATCGATTCTTCACTAGCCTTCGGTTGATCCTTCTGATGAAACTCGTATTAGATTTGACCGATTTGTTATTGTAGGCACTCCTGCAAGCGTCTGAGCAATATTTCTTGTCTGATCTGCCGAAAAGCTCTCGACCACATTCAATACATTTTGGTGCTTCATTCATAATGGTAAGAGCTAATATAGGCTATATCAAGTAATAGAAAAATACGGCATATTCCTCATTCACCTATAAAATCCGCTCATTCACCGAAATATATTTTGAAAAATGCGAGGTTAGTACATAAATTGATCTTGTAAGTTTCAACCACTTAAAGACAGGCTATTATGAAAAAAGTAAATCATTCATCGAACTTAAAGAATATTATCTACCACGCGTTCAGCAGTTTTGCTGAAAGTATATGGAAGTTGTTTACTCGAAGACAAAACAGGTTCAGATTATTCGAAGGTTAATACAAGCCGTCCTTTGACGGCTTTTTTTTTGGCTCTCAAGTTTAAAAGACAGAAATATTGAATACTTCAGATGCCATTTATCAAATTGAAGAGGTTCACAACGGACATCTGTGGATGGGATCGAACTTCAATAATAAAATATTAAAGGTTAATGACTCCAAGGCCTTTATTGTTGCAGATGCTAAACTTCATAGCGTAGCCCAAATCATAGCACATCTTACCTTTTGGAATAAAGACCTTATAGCTAAGATCGAAAAAGGCAAAGGTGATCTTAATGATTCGGATCCATCCAATTGGCCTTCGAATAATAAATTAAGAAAGATCGGCTGGCCTAAACTGCTAGTCCAATATTATCAAGCAAAGGATATGATAATCAAGTTGCTAGCTGAGCAAGATCCAGACTTCTTGATGAAAGAATATTTTGATCAAGATTTCGACAAAATTTGTAAGTACCATTTTGCAGTCATTGGCATGATTCAGCATACTATATACCACCTCGGGCAAATAGGGATTATCATCAAATTCCTAGATTCACAAGATTAATACTCCACATATTTAGCGTTTACTCGAGTTTCTAACCAAACTATAAAATACTTAACTCGCTGTATTTATGATATTTATCCGTCTGTAACCGATTACAAACGTTTGTAGCCGATTAACTCACATCATAGACTTGCACCACTCCACAACTTTGCAAAGTCAGTTCGACAAAAGTCATCTGCCAATCAGAGACTTCATGTATTACACAAACAATTATTATCATGACTACATTAAAAAACAACGTACAATTAATCGGCAGATTAGGTAACGATCCACAAGTGAAAAACTTCGAGAGTGGAAAAAAAATGGCCAATTTTTCTTTAGCCACGAATGATTCCTACATCAACAGTAAGGGTGAAAAAGTAGAAGATACCCAATGGCATAACATAGTGGTATGGGGTAAGAAAGCTGATGTGGTAGAAAAGTATCTCACAAAAGGAAGCGAGATCGCATTGCAAGGAAAACTCATCAACCGATCTTACGAAAACAATGGTGAGAAAAAATACATCACTGAAATAAACCTGAACGAACTATTGATGATGGGAGGAAAGGAAAAGACTTCTTAAACCGACCTCATTTAGCAAAAACTACAAAGGCTCCAATTTCGGAGCCTTTGTAGTTTGAAAGTAAAGAGTCACACTCTAGCTAGGTCTTTCCTTCTGGTTGCTGAAAAATTCCTGATCAACAGAATATCTTCTTATGAGTATGGACTTCTTGCTATTCGGATTTAATATTAAAGATTAACAACGCGAATGATGGAATCAGTTACATGACGAAGAACTCAAATATTTTATGTCTATGCCTTTTCATCTGTTTTCTAGGGTTCAATAGTAGTGCTCAGATTAAATCCAGCAACGATAAGTTAAACACCGAGTCCTTGATAGAACTCCTGCTGAAAGGAGAATCTGACTCAGTACTACTTCAGCTAGAGGGGTTAAGTGCATCAAAAGGTGACACCTTAGATGTCATTAAGAGAATAGCAAAAGCAAGTAGAGTATCTATTAGTGACCTCTTATACTTTATAGATATGGCATCCCAGGTGAAAGAGCCAAATTTCCCTGCAATAGTGCAATTCATAGAAAAATTCGTTGATGCCCCCGCAGGTGACAAGATCAATATTGACTATGTAAATATCAAATGGTCCCAAACCACGATCATTAGAAATGAACTTCTAGATTTAGAGCATGCTGGTAAGCAAAACCAAGAGTTAAAGGATTACATTAATCTATTTCCGGAAAGTTCTCCCGACAAAATAAGAGCTGAAATAATAGCTGCGACTCATGATATAGTCATGAAAGGAATTCAGCAGGATGTAGAGAATGGCCTTGCCATGACGGATAAAATGGAAGCGCTCGCCAGATCCATAAATGATACTACACTCATTATTGGATCCCTCTACTATCGCAATGACTTCCTAATCCTACAAGGGAAGCTAGAAGAATACATCCAAAACTGTGAGAAGTCTTATTACTTAGATAGCAAGTCGGCAAAAAAGAGTGATTTCTATCTTGCCAATTTCGATACTTGGATAAATGCGCTGATCTATCAAGGGGGTCATGATGAGCGAGTATTACGTCTTCTAAACGAGTACTTTGACGCCTCTCATAATCCAGCTCAGACTTTAACCACTATTGCTCAATTCCTAACCAATGAGCCGATCAACTCAGAAAACACAAAACAGATCTATGAAAAGTTTAAGGTAAGCACTCCAATAGAACTGAGCCAAAAATTTGAAGAGATGGGCGAAAGTAGATTAAATGGTCTCGCCTTTTTTCACCTATTGAACCAATTAGGGCACTACATGCATTCTAAAGGGCTATATGATGAAGCAAGAGCATTTTATGGAAAGTCTATTGACCAAATCAGAAACACTTACTCGAAGGATCTATCAAAAACGATTGCTGACTATGAGACAGATTTGGTTGAAAGAGAGAAACAGGCTGAACTCGATGCAGAAAGTGAGAAAACCAAATTATTCATCATCATTGCCGTACTAGCGAGCATCCTTCTAACGCTCGCTTTATTTTCACTCTATCGACAAAGACTTACGTCCAACAGGCTTTCTAAGAAAAATATCGAAATCAGGACACAGCGTGACTTAATTTCTAAAAAAGAAAAAGAAAAGGAGCTTTTGCTCAATGAACTTCATCACCGTGTGAAGAACAACTTCCAAGTAATCATTAATCTACTTACGCTGCAATCCATATCACTCGGAGATCAAAAAGCAAAGGCACTTATTGATGAAAGTCTTAACCGGGTGAAGTCTATGGCTTTTGTGCATGGTAAGCTGGTAACATCAGATACCATGCAAGTGGATTTTGACGTTTACCTTAACGAATTGGTAGCTGAAATTAGTAATAGCTTCAAAACTGATATACCAGTAAAAATAGAAATTAAAGCAGATGGCATTCAGTTCAATGTAGATACTGCTATCCCACTTGGCTTAATTGTCAACGAGTTGGCGACCAATGCTTTTAAGTATGGTTTTACTTCGGACTCCAAGCTATTAAGAGTGGAGATTAAAAGAACCACCCAAGGTCACTATGAATTGATAGTATCTGACAATGGCCCTGGACTTCCCGAAGATTTCGACTTTACACAAGCCAGCTCGCTTGGATTGAAACTGGTGAAAGGATTAGCCAAACAGCTGGGAGGTGAATTACAGATCAGAAAAGATGGCACTTCTGAATTTGTCATTCTTTTTCAAGAGTTACAGTTTTAAATTTCCCTAATGAGTTGACTAAAACAGTCTACAAATCACTCACTAATGCCTCCTCTTTTCTATCAAACGTAAGCTCCTTTCAATCTCTCTTTTCAGTCTTTGATCTTCAGTAGCTATCTGGAGTTCGTGTAAAAACATCTCGCTTTCCTGCACTCCACTGAAAGCACGAATAATCTTCCATTTTATAAAGCCTTCTGATTGGTTACGCTCATAACATGCCTTGAGAGGAAAAAAAATATCCATGCTACTTGAATTGAAATTAATATGACCAATAGCGTCAATTAATTCACTCAACACTTTCTCATCGACTATTTCCAACACCTTCACCAACTCTGGTAAGGCTACACTCCCTATGTTGATCAACGTTCTCGCGGCAATATCCCTCGGCAATGGGTAACTATCTTTCAAAAATTCCTTTTTGGGAACGGACAGATGTTGGTTAATTCCAATTTGTCCCAGACACGCTATTAATGGTTTAACCGCTAAATCGGTCAGCGATGATAAGGTATTACAAATTTCAATTTTCGGATATAGTTTCCGCTCAGTCTTCAAAGCTTTTATCAGCAATTCAACTGTTTGACTGGTCTTATTTTGCTTCAATAGCCTTGCTCCCAAGGTTCGCTCTGTTGCTATTTCGCTTTCGAGCAATTCAATTTTTCGTTCGAAAGAAATGCTCTTGAATTGGGATTCAAGGACTTCTTCTGCATATCCACGATTTCGAAGTTGTTCTTGTTATACCGACATCTTTTTTAAGCTTGGTGGTGAAGCCCAATAAACAAGATCATAACCTAATCCTTGCTCACCTCGCCCAAATTTCTCACATCCACGCTCACTTTCATATTCTGTTTTCCAGAGCTGTATACGATCCCTTTCAATGGTGTAACATCTGCAAAGTCTCTGCCCACAGCTGTCCGGATATGTTTGTCACTGACCAAAAGATTATTGGTCGCATCAAACTCTACCCAATCCCAATCTGGGATATAGAGTGCGATCCATGCATGCGAAGCATCCGAACCAACAAGCTTTGGTTTACCAGGTGGTGGGAGTGTCTCAATATATCCGCTCATGTACCTTGCTGCCAAGCCAATAGACCTCAAGCAAGCCAACGAGAAATGAGATAAATCTTGACAGACGCCTTTCTTATGCTCGAATACTTCCTCTAGTGGAGTACTGATATCCGTAAAGCCCGGAGTAAAATCAAAATCTGTGAAAATTCTGGTATTCAACTCAATCATGGCTTCCATGATTGGCCGTCCGGGCGTAAATGATCGGCGCGTGTACTCCTCCACCCCATCTATGATGGTTACATGATTCGACTCAAGATAAAACTGACGAATATCATTGAGCGCCTCGGTACTCTTCAACCACTTCACTACCTCCTCCCAAGGATGAGTCTCACTTGGTTTGGCATTCATCCAATTGGGAACGGAAAGTTCCACAATACTATCCGCTACCACAGTGAGCTTTTTGTGTGAATGATCTATGGAGAAGTAAACGTATTTATTCTCAAAGAAATCCGACCGCATCACTTCGTAGCTAGGGGCTGGATAGATGCTATAGCCGAAACTCAAAACCTTCTGAAAAGAAAAATCATGAGGTACCTTGAACATTACGTTGTGACATAATGAGGCTGGATTGGCGTAGATGTAATCTGTGATATGATTGACTTGATATTTCATATCTCAGGAATCTCAGATTTCATCACTTGATAAGCACTGCCCGAGTGACTGAAGTACTTTTCATTCACGAGCTGAGAAGCAGCTCGCAAAAGCTCAATAATATCATTTAAGAAATTGCTCAAATCCTCGTATTTCCCATCCTCATTTACTGCGGCCAACCTTACTAACTCGGCCAACCTTACTTTAGTCATTGCTTCAAGTAACTTCTTATCAATAGGTGACAATTCGACATTTCCTCCTTCCGGCAAATCCTTTAGATGCTCGGCTATTTTCATGATCTGATAGATCACCGAGCGTGGATTGTCTTCACTTTGCAGTAGCAAAGTCAGTACACCAGTGAGCTCCGTATTGGATCTATAGCGATAGCGGTAAGTCACCAAGCTCTCGTTGCATCGTAAGGTATCTTCCATCAAGGCTTTGCTCGTCTCTGTATCAAAATCTTCAGTGAGCATAGACTCCAGTACGATACAGTTATTAACAGCCGACTCAATGAAACGCCCCGTATTGAGCAAATGCCAAGTGGACTCCCTCGTCATATTGTCAATATTCAATCCATAAAATCCCATCAGTTTGATGACCAAATTATCCATGGATTGATAGACCTTATTCAAGTCTTTATTCACATTTTTCAATGTGGTCAATTCCTCAGAGATGCTATCCAATATCCTCCACGTATCTAGACTCAATCGATCTCTAACAGAATAGGCATTTCGCAGTAAACTCTGGACAGATTGCGCCACACTTCCGGCTCTATTGGGATCACAGGAAAGCGACAACAACTCGGCTTCAGGATTTTTGAGGGTCTTCTTCTTATTGAATCCCGGAAGTGCACCCGTAAGGTTGGTGAGCGTTTTCAGTAGTATTGACAGACCAGGATCTTCTTGGACGTGAATATCTCCATCTACTTCGTTGAACGTTAGCAAAACAATACGCATCAATCGTACGGAGAAAGCTGATCGCTCTAGGTACCTACCTAACCAGAAGAGATGTTCACCGGTCCTACTCGGTAAGACGTTTTTAGATACTGAGGGAACGAATTTTTCCTTTTTCGGTACACCTGTATATACTTCGGTGGATCTGTCTACCACCCAAGTATCCTTGCTAATCCCTCCGGATTGATTAGAGACTAGAAAAACGCCTTTGTCGGGAGAAGTTCTAGAAATTCCACCGGGCATTACCTGATAAGTATTGTTCACAGAGTCTGCTATGACGTTGCTTCTAAATACAGCATTTCTTGCCACAAGATTATCCCCAACCCAAGAAGGTGTGGTACTGAAATTGACCATTTCCTGACCAACATACATAAATGGGTGCTTCTTAATTTTCTCTTTGAGTAGGCTGAGTTCTTCTTTTGAGAGATTACCCCCAAAAACAGCCTTGTTGATGCCGTCTCGATAGATCTGCCGGATAACCAACGTGTCTATTTTGCTCAAGACAAAATTCATTTCTTTTGGCTGACCACACCACCATGTAGCTACTGAAGGAAGAATTAATTCTTCCCCCAAAATATGTCTACTGATCTTAGGTAAGAAGGCCATTAAACCTGGGTTTTCCAGTATTCTGCAGCCAAGCGGATTGATCACTTGCACCTTTCCTTGGCGTACTGACTCCATTAACCCAACAACCCCAAGTTGTGAATCGCTGCGGTACTCCATAGGATCGCTATAGACATCATCCAATTTCCTAATGATGACATCTACTTTCTCCAAACCCTTGATTGTTTTCAACCACACATAGCCATCACTCACCGTCAAGTCTGGCCCAAACGCCATCGTAAATCCCATAAATGAGGAGAGGTAGGCATGCTCAAAAAAGGTCTCATTGGTAGGGCCAGGAGACAAAAGCACAATGCGTGGATTTTCTTTATTCCGAGTAGAGAGATCTACCAAGGTGTTTTTAAATGTCTGAAAGTAACTAGAAATCTTACTCACACGATTGTCTCTCAGGAGATCGGGAAATACCCGTGTCATAGCCACACGATTCTCCAATGTGTAACCAATTCCGGAGGGTGCATCTGTGCGGTCATGTAAAACCCACATTTTACCATTTGGTCCACGAGCCAAGTCTGCCGAATACTGAATAAGTTGCTGATCTCCCTCTAGCCTAATCTTATCTGCTTGGCGCAAAAAGCCTTTGTGATTGTAGATTAATTCGAAAGGGATAAACCCCTCTTTTATCAATTTTCTATTTCCATAAAGATCCTTAAGGACTTCATTGAGCAGGAACGTACGCTGCTGGAGTCCTTTCTCGGTAATAGCCCAATCTTCACCACCAAAGATCATGGGTACAGGATCGAGACGCCAAGGGCGATTCATGCCATCGTCATCACCATAGACATTGTAGGTCACTCCATTCTCACGAAGCTGCTTGCTTACATCCTCCTGATAATCACACATTTGATCAGGACTCAGTCGCTTATAAAAATTGGCTAGTTTCTCCCAATTGGAAGAGATGTCTCCATTCGGAGAAGTCATCTCGTCTACAAATGGCGAATCGTTGATTCGCTGCTCTCCCAAATAACTATCGATCATGATTCAAAAATGTACATTTATTCTGTGAGAATCACTACGGACTATTTACGCTTGTACCTCCTCAAATCCATTGTATGTGGAAAATCAGAGTTGACCATCTCTCCTACTGCTTCATAATTGGTCAGAATATTCACCTTAGTAATAAATCGACCCGTGCCGGCAGGAGCCTGAACAGTCGGCTCTACCACATTGATGCTATGCCCAAAATCAAAGAATCTTGAAATCCGACGAGACTCAGCCTCATAGCTATTCACAGGAAAGGTGTCGTAGTTTCTTCCTCCTGGATGTGCCACATGGTATTGACATGCTGCAATAGACTTCTTCGTCCAAGTGTCAAATACATCGATAACTAGCGGTGTATCCACTCCCAAAGTAGGGTGTAAAGCAGACGGTGGCTGCCATGCGCGATATCTAATACCAGCAACATATTCTCCCTGAACGCCAGTTTTCACCAATGGAATCCTAAAGCCATTGCATAGCAAATGATATCTACCGTCTGTCAAGCCGGACACTTTCACTTGCAGTCTCTCCAAAGAAGAATCAACAAATCGAGCTGTGCCAGTGCTGGACATCTCCTCACCTAATACATGCCAAGGCTCAATTCCCATGGTCATTTCAATATGAATATCGTCCACCTGCAACTCCCCAACAAAAGGGAAACGGAAAGCAAAGAATGGGTCGAACCAAGAAATATCAAACGCGTATCCTGCATTCCTCAAGGTATTGATTACTTCAGATAAGTCTTTGAAGCAATAATGTGGCAACAAAAATTTATCGTGGAGAGAAGTACCCCAGCGGACGAGTTTGTGATCATAAGGCTCTTTCCAAAACCAACTCAAGAGTGTTCGGATCAAGAGAAACTGCACCATGCTCATGCGGTAATGAGGCGGCATATCGAATCCTCGAAATTCTAGTATTCCCAATCTTCCAGTGGAAGAATCCGGCGAATACAACTTGTCTATACAAAACTCAGCACGATGTGTATTACCAGTGATATCCACTAGCAAGTTCCTGAAAATTCTATCTACCAACCAAAATGGAACTTCACCTTCTTTGTGATTTGGAACTTGCTGAAATGCTAACTCCAACTCATAGAGAATATCATCTCTACCTTCATCAACGCGTGGCGCCTGACTCGTAGGGCCAATGAACTGTGTAGAAAACAGATAAGACAATGAAGGATGATGTTGCCAAAACGTGATGAAGCTTTTCAGAATATCCGGTCTGCGAAGTAGTGGACTATCCGATGGAACAACTCCACCAAGCGTTACATGATTACCCCCACCTGTACCCGTGTGCCTTCCGTCCAAATTGAACTTCTCAGTGGTCAGGCGAGCTTCACGGGCTTTCTCATATAATATGTCGTAATTATTTCTCAACTCTGTCCAGTTCTTAGCTGGATGGATGTTGACTTCTATCACTCCTGGATCAGGTGTGATGTTGAACTTTTGAATTCTATTGTCGGATGGTGGATCATAACCTTCAATTAGGACTGGAAGCTTCAGTTGCTCAGCCGTTCGTTCAACAGCACTGACCAAGTCTAAGTAATGCTCGAAATACTGAACTGGCGGGAGGAATACGAATAGTTTCCCATCCCGAGCCTCCACAACGAAGCATGTCTTGAAGATTTTCTCTGTGTTATTGAAGGCTTTGACATCAGTGCCCGAAGACGGTAGATCACCTAAGTTAGGCAATGCCTTAGCTTCCGAAAATGGATCGCGCTCAGGTCTTATGGTATCGTCCTCTTCCATATGCTGAATGGACTCAAGTGGAAGTCTCAAACCTGCAGGGCTATTTCCTGGCACCAAGAATAGATCGTTTCTACGGAAAGTCCACTTGCAACTTTGCCAAGTCTTCCCTTCCAAATCCCAAGCAATAGGGACTGCATAGGCAATTGGCTCGTCAAGTCCAGTATTGAGGAGTTGGGCAAGCTTTTGTCGCTCCAGTGAGCTCTTTAAATCAAGCTTCAATGGATCAATATTGGTCGGTAGTTTGCTCTCTTCCCAAATGAAGTAAAAGGGATCTTCAAACGCCGGGCTTACATTCTCGGCATCAACCGACAATTCCTTTGCTAGCAATTTCATAAAGTCGCCAGCTTCTTTTGCACCAAAACCATAGTCTTTAGATAGGTCGGCCATCATGGCGTCATTGTTCCAAAGTGGTTGGCCGTCCTTGCGCCAATAGCATCCAAGCTTCCATCTAGGTAATGGTTCGCCCGGGTACCATTTCCCCTGACCATATTGCATCAAAGCACCTGTGGCGAATTCGTCTTTAAGCTTGTGAAAAAGAACGTTCGATAGGTTGCGCTTGTGCTCTCCGTCTGCGGCTGTGTTCCACTCAGCTCCGTCTTGATTATCCACAGAAACGAACGTTGGCTCCCCTCCCATAGTCAAGCGAATGTCATTGGCGTCCAACTCAGCATCTACTTGGTCGCCCAATGCGATGATCTCCGCCCACTGCTCATCTGAGAATGGCTTGGTGACTCTTGGTGATTCCTCTATTCGCGTAACCGTATTCTCAAAAGAGAACTCTGTTTTGGCTTGCTCTGCTGAACCGGAAATAGGCGCAGCATCTTGCGTACTCGGCGTACAGGCTAATGGAATGTGCCCTTCTCCAGCAAAGAGACCAGAAGTAGCATCCAAACCAATCCATCCTGCACCAGGGATATAGACTTCAGCCCAAGCGTGTAAATCAGTAAAGTCTACTTCTGTACCGGATGGACCATCTAGGGATTTTTCGTCTGCTTTCAATTGCACCAAGTATCCTGAGGTAAATCGCGCGGCTAAACCAGCGTGACGAAAGAGCATAACGAGTAACCAAGAGAAGTCACGACACGATCCAGACTTGATCGTCAAAGTCTTTTCGCAGGACTGTACACCTGGCTCCATACGGATATTGTAAGCTAGGAGTTGGTTGACCATCTGGTTCATGGCGACCAAAAAGTCTATGGTTTTGGTGTCTTTAGTGATTAATGCTTTTGCCTTTGTCACGAGATCCATTAATAATGGATCGCTCTCGGTTACTTTCAGATAAGGGCTAAGCTGTTGCTTCAACTCTTCTGGGTATTTGAATGGAAACTTTTCAGCGTACTCTTCCATGAAGAAATCGAATGGGTTGATGACTACCATGTCGGCAATCACTTCTACATCGATCTCAAAATACTTGACTTTCTCTGGGAAGACTACACGAGCCATATAGTTGCCAAATGGATCTTGCTGCCAGTTGATAAAGTGATTCTCAGGCTTGATCTTGAGTGAGTACCCTTTGAGTGGTGTACGTGTATGAGGTGCAGGCCTCAGTCTGATGACTTGTGGACTGAGCTCTATGTGACGGTCGTATTCGTACTTGGTATAATGCCTGAGTGCAACTTTGATGGACATATTTATGATAGTCTTTTGAAGATACGATTTTACGAAATATTCGAATGATATGGTATGATATTGTTAATTGAATTTATGATTTGTTAGGAATTATCTAAAGAGTGGAATGTAATTCACCAAGTTCTCCAAATTAATGAACTGAGGTATTTGTATGCTAGATCGAAGGAATGGGGAATGTAAACTAGACGGGATAGTAGGAAGAGCTCAGCTCGTACGAATAGCCCGACTGATGGATGATGCGGAGTGGGAAATGTGTGTCTCCTAAAAATAGTATTGTGCCGAACTATTTTTACGATGCTGGATGTTGTTATCTTTGTGGTTATTCTAAACATGGGGTCGACCGGAATCGACAGGGAGTGTAAAGAATATACTTGCATGCAGGCGCATGGGATGAGCGCCTTGATCAATAGTTCCAACACGTATTTGGCGAATCTAATTACGCCATGGCAGCATAATCTGTACCTAACCGTATAGATTAACCAGGGTTGAGGCCAACGTCTCCCCCTGCCACATTCCTCCAAGTCTCTGTTCTTTAGGCTGGATCAAGGAGTGTCGAACTTTAGAACTAGCGCTGATGAGGTTACTAAGCCAGCGCGAAACTCCAGTGACTGGCAAGTGCAGTAGGTTGTTATTCACCGGCTGTCTTGTGAGATCAAATGAATAACTAAGCATGTAGAGGGTCTATTGTTTCCTTTGCTGGACGAGGGTTTGAGTTTTCGGACCCACTTATCGGGGACGGTAAGTGAAAAATTGGGTGAATTGCAAGAAGCCTACGTATGAAACGTCATATACGGTAATTTGCAGCCAAGCTTCAGGGAAGACTGAAGAAGGTTCAGAGACTAGGGACACTACGGTGAGCCCACAGCGCCCGACACCTAGAACAGGTGATGACATAGTCCGATCCTAAGAGAAATCTTGGCGTAGATATGACTTGATACTGATTCTACTATATTAGGTAGATGAATTGGGATTACATATCAGGTTTTTTGGATGCTGATGGTTCTGTGCAACTGAATAAAATTCATAGGAATCAGTTACCATCTCCAGTGATAACCTTTCACAACAATGAAAGAGAATTGCTTGAATGCATCGAAAAGTATATCTATAATCAGCTTAATGTGAAGGGCACTATAGTGACCAAAAGGAAGAAAGGATACGTCAATCAGTTCGAACTTAGGTATTCGTACTTTTCAAAATTTGAAGTAATAGCATCACACCTTGTGATCTATCATCCTAAAAAATTGAAAAGAATGGCGTTTATCCAAAAGTATAAATTGCATAGCAGACGAAATGGGAAGTATTCCTCATCCGAATTGGACACGATTGCAGCTTTGCTTAAGCAATGGGAATAGCGAATCCCTCCGACTCCACGGGCTAAGCCCGACTTATTCATTTAAGTCGGGCTTTTTTTTGGGGTTTTCGGTACTTAAACAGTGACTTGGCGGAGATTGAACGTCGATCAGTAAGGTTCGTGACCAAAGGCAAATGGGTGTTCTAGTGGTTTGCGTTGAGGGATTCTCTGGTCTCCTAATCCTACTGCAAAGTCGCAAGGGAATGACCGTGAAATGAATAGGATCAAAGTCGTATGGGAATGACTTAGTACGAAAGGGGACAAAGCATCATTGGTTAGCCCAATCAAAAAAAAACGGCCTCTTTCTTCAAGAGACCGCTTCAGTCAGAATGTATAAGCATATCACTTATTTTAGTTGAACCATTAGGCAGCTACGTCGGCTTCATTATCGCCAGTGCTTACCTTTTGAAACTCCAAATTGGAAACCAGCTTCTTAAGCCTAGTGCCGGGACGAAAGCGAATTTTGGCTTTCTTGATATTGCCCCTTTGAAAGTCCGATCCAACTGCTTCTCCATCGCTGGAGAGTGTCAAATAAAGCGTACCCAGATTACCTAGACGTACTTGCCTACCGTGGGTCAGCTGTAGTTCGATCACCTCCACCAGTGTGGCGAGTGTACCTACTACCGTACCGTAGTTGAGATTGGACATTTTACTAATGATAATTGCAAACTCATCGAAGTTGATATCATCGCCATTGATGATGGAAGCGTAGTACTTGCGTGGGAGCGTCAGATCCCTTGGATTTAGACGCCCGACTAATTTATAGTTTACAGACATTATTGAAAATATTTAAAGGTTTAAAAAAAGAAATAATTAAATCTTCGGGGCGCCCAAAGGATTTATTGCTTACAATACAATTACCATTCCAAACGTTGTGTTGAATCGTAAAAAAATAAAAGAAAATTCTGTTTTTTAGAAAATTGGCAAATCTGGTAAAAAGGACAAGTCCCTCCGCCCCGAGGGACTTGTCCCTTGGTGGTAAACGACTTGATGTTTTGGGTCGAGGGACAAGTCCCTAAAGGCAAAGGGACTTGTCTGTTTTGGTTACATGAATGTAATGTGGGTGGTCGCTCTGAAATGGAGGTGGAATTATCTTAGCTTTCTCGGGTTGAAATTATAAAACCAGTCCAACTATTTAAGCGGTTAGGAACCTTATTCTGTGAGAGAACTTCTGGATATCCTCATGGATTCATCGGTAGCGGACTATTTACTTATCCTCCATTCAGTTTACTCAACTTTGTCAGATAGGCTTGCTTATGGATTCGCTAAAAAAAATCGGGTAGGAGAAATGAATGTTTACTATCAATTAGTAAAACTTAGGAAGTCATCCTGAATAACTACTCCAACGTAGTTACAATGAGGTGACTCTCTCCGAAATTGAAATTTTGATCCTCGGTTTTATTATTCTTTTGAGCCGATCGGAGTTGTTTGGTGATCAGTTACAAGTCTCCTTGGATGATTTCATACCCTTCCTCTGTCAATGAGATCTCTTGCTTTTTAAATGGTTTTGATTGAGCAAAAAGTTTCAGATATTCGGTACCGCATGGGCATTCGGTCTGCCACTGGAATGGCATCTCTACTGGCACATTCACTTCAGATATAAAATAATTATCCAATACGGAAAGCTGAGTGCCATCTTCAGCAACATCTATCAAACGAATGTAAGATGGTTGGGAAACGGTGACGGTCAGTTCTAAAATATCGCCAGCATTAAATACTAAAGAGCGATTCCCTTTTTGGGTGTTCAAATTGCATTGTAATCCGCCATTAGGCTCATTCAATAGAAACACAGAGCCCGCATTTATCTTTTGACCTGCGGGAATAACATACGTCAATCCTAAAGACTCTGTTTCTTCGATCGTCAAGAACATTGATTCACTGGTGATTACTTGATATGGTTCTGCTCCATCATATTCATGGATGGTTACGGCTACTTGTACTTGATCATCACGAATCCAATAACTGCCACTCAATTTATAGCGGTTAAAAATATCATTGGTGACCTGATGTTCTCTCTTTACCTGTAGTTCAATACGCTCTTGGAAGAATGCTGAAAATTCGGTGCCTACATCACTGTTTTGGAAGGTGATGGGTAGAATATTTAGCTCACTAACCTTCTGAGGAAGGTCTACTACTAAAGCTGAAACCATTAATGAAATCTTATCTTCTAAACTCAAATCACCCTCTTCCTGAGCTTTTAATACTACTTCATCCAAGATCTCTTGAAAGAGACCGAATTGGTCTTGCATAAGCACTGTGGCATTCCCGACATCTAATTTTCGGAGTACATCTTGTCTAAATCTTGCAGCGATCAATAGGCCTGAAAATTTCGAAATCATTTCATTCCTATCTTGCTTAGTGATCGTATCTAGACTTATCACATGTTCCTTCAATTGATCCAGAATCCCCCGCATCTCCAAATACACAGTTTTCACGAACCCCCTCTTCTCCAATGTAGAGAATGCGAAAACAGCTTGATTTAAAGAATCCAGATAGAATTCAGTATTCAAACCAGCTGAAATAAGAGTAGAAATATTGAGTGCATTTTTATCAAAATAAGTCAAATCACCTGCTTCCTCCGAATTGATTACTTCAATGAATATTTGCTCACTTAAATTGGATATGGAAAATCTTTTAGCATCCTCATATGCATAGCTATCCGTCCCAGATGTTTGCATGGAAGCTATTCCGAATAAATACTTGCTCTCTGGGTAATCAATTAATCGCTTTTCTTGATCTATCCAACTGGGCTGTGCCAAAAGTCCCAACATGGGGAACAGAATAAAAGATGTAACGAATGCTAAGCGCACTCTAGTCGCGACGGATAAAAATAAAATCACCTCCTTCATCCCCAGATTTTTGAATTGTGCCATACTGGGGCACAACATCACTATTGTTAATAACCGCATTCTTGAAGCTGCTGAATAATTGCTCTGAGGTCAGATATTTATCAGAATTACCTTCAAGTCTTTTTGCTAAATAAGTCATAAATGCGCTTCTATCAGGTACCGTGGTTAATGTTCCACTTGTCATGGCTTTTCTGCTCGGAAGTTCATATAGCTTATTCACAGCTAAAGAAGCATCCGTAAAAAATTTACGACTTTTGAATATTGAACCTGAGAAACACGCATCAGCAATCAACAGCGTATGTTTGGACTTAATCGCTCCAATTTCATCAGTAAGTGTACTATTTCTAAACCAATTGGCAGTACTGCTTTTCATACCATCTGAAGGAATCCAGTAACCTATCTCGCTTTTGTCATCATAGAACCCATGTCCTGCATAGAAGAGTAGAAAATTATCAGCTTCAGTCACAACCCCTCTTATCCTTGCCAGTTCATCGATGATTTCTGCCCTTGTTGCGTTTTTTAACATCTTGACATTTTCCTCATCAAAAGTATAATTCGCCATTAAAACATCTTTCAACAAAGTAGCATCCTTAATTGGTTTATCAAGATCCGTAACGTTATCATCCTGATAATCATCTACTGCGATCAATAAGGCATAATACTTACCTACTTTATTTGCTAATTCATCTATTGCAAGGCTAGGATCAGAGGTTTCACCTACGATGGTGTAGCTATCCTCGAAAACCTTTCCAGAGTTATCTGTCAGACGAAATTTAAGTTGATTATCACCCTGCTTGATGTTGATCAATTGAAAAAAGTACCCCTCATCAGTTACACTCACTTGAAAGTTATTAACTAGAAATTGCTTGATACCATCTTCATCAGTAACCATTCCTTCTATCAAAACCTTCTGCGCATTAACCTTTGTGAAACCTCTCGTTTTATTCTGAAGCGTAGCTGGTGAAGTCACAATCAATTTGGTTGGGCTGTTACCAACAAATTCAACATAAACAGGCTCCGAAGTAGAGCTTGCTTTTTGGGCTGTTATTGAAACAGAAAATATTAAGGAGATTAAAACAAAATATATATTTCTCATAACTTAATAATTTTGGTAAAGTCGCTTTTATGTGATCCAGTTTGTAACTGGATAAGATACATCCCTTCTGGTAAGTTAGACAAATCAATGTTTAAGCTACCACTTCTATCATTGGTCCCCACACCAAATGACTGGTTGAGGACTAAGCTGCCATCAATATTAAAAACTTTGACCTGCGTTTCCTCAAATCCAGCGATTGGTAAATAAAAATCCAATTCTAAGTTAGAACGAACAGGGTTAGGATAAAGATTCAACATGATCTTATGCCCATCAATGGCAGGATTATCCCCATAATGAACAGATATCTGTTTTTCAATAACTGGAAGGTTAATTTCACCCACTTCACCCATTGATATAACCTGTCCTCCTTTTGGTAGAATCAAATACATTGGTTTAGATAATTTACTAACCAGTTCCTTATCCCAATTCAGCTTTAAGTTATTACGATTGGCATCCACCTTAATTTTCCAGGTGTGATCCTCCTTCTTTGGAACACGATTGATTGATAAACCAGTGAGTTCATCCATCATATTTAGTTTTATTTCACTAGATATGGCGGGAGGTGAAGTAACATCGAAGTTGTCCCTTAAATCGTTGCTTTCTGGATGAAAAGATACTCCAGAAATAGCAGATCCAAATTTGCCATCGCTCAAAGCGAAGATAAGTTCCCAATTTGCATCGTTCTCGTAGTAACCTAATGCTTCACGTGAGTAGGACACCCTTCCATTGATAACGGATATATCACTCGGTATGTGAATAGTAGTCGCAGCATTTGCTTCTACCCAACCTCCAGAAAATGGGCTCAGGCGATTATCAATACCGTATCCTGTACTTCCGTCATTATTCTTCTTGTATTGTATCAAACTGGTGCTTGCATCCCCACTTTGGATATATCCTTGATCCACATTGTAAGCCAAAACTTCCGCCCAATTCCATTCAGTTTTGAAGGGATTACCGATCATATTCCAACCTTCGTTTAGACTTAATTCAAACTCATTGTTCTCATTTAAAGTCGCAGGTTTCGCATTTTTCGGTAATTCAATCTGAACAGGATCTGAACTAATAAACCAGTATCCAACTCCTGCATTCAGGTTGCCATTGCCTTGCTGATCATTACTTTGACCGTTACTCCAGGTTAGTAGCCTCCAGGTTTTACCTAGCTTACTAACATCCATGCCTTTGAAAAAATTACCAATCCCTACTGATCTCGTTGGTACGCCTATGATTCTATAATTATCTACTGTCGTCCCTGTGGTATTTACGACGCTTTCAAATGCCGTCACTAATGCCGAGACATCAATTATCTCAATAGTAAAATCTTGTTCAATGATATGTGGGCCTTCGGCTCGAATGGTCACTACCCTATTACCAGCAGTGATACCTTCTGATGTCAAGAGTTCAACACCAGAAATCTCAAAACCTGTACCACTAGAGATGCTGAGCGTGTAATCCTGAATAGAATTATCTTCATCTACTATCCCGATATCTCCAACAACAGTTCCTGATTCGCCTCCTGTTATTACCAGATTGGTTAGGAAAAGCGCTTCTGGTATTTGATTTTCTTCAACGTCTGTAACATTCACTGTGATTACCGCACTAGCAGTTTCACCATTGCCATCATCCACTTCTACGGTTAATTCAAAACTGGTAATTGTCTCAAAGTCTAAGGCCGTAGAATTACTCACTGTCAACACCCCGGTATTAGAACCTATCGCAAATTCGCTGTTGGTATTACCAGCTGTGATGCTGTAAGCCAATACATCTTCGTCTGGATCATTAGCGACTACTGTGCCGACTGAAGTACCATTTGAAGTGTTCTCTGCGACGCTGAAAGTCTGATCGATAATGGTTGGTGCCGCGTTCTCAAATACGTCGGTAATGTTCACAGTGATTATTGCACTAGCGGTTTCGCCATTACCATCGTTCACCTCTATGGTTAAGGCAAAACTGGTAGTCGTCTCAAAGTCTAAGCCCGTAGAATTATTGACTGTCAACGCTCCTGTGCTAGCCGCTATCTCAAATGTGCTGTTGGTATTGCCAGCGGTGATGCTGTAAGTCAATGCATCTTGATCAGCGTCAGTAGCTACTACCGTGCCCACTGAACTGCCGTTTGCGGTGTTCTCAGCGATCGTGAAGGTCTGATCTGAAATGGTTGGTGCCACATTCTCAAACACGTCGGTAATGTTCACAGTGATTATTGCACTAGCGGTTTCGCCATTGCCATCATTAACTTCTATGGTTAAAGCAAAACTGGTAGTCGTCTCAAA
>CAYGPP010000010.1:0-52165 GCA_964351885.1 uncultured Marinoscillum sp. | reverse complement strand
TATCAATAATCCTATCTTTGCGTTCCCAAAAAATTGGATAATAAGAAATAAAGCAGAATGCCAACTATTCAACAATTAGTAAGAAAGGGCAGAAAGAAGTTAACTTCTAAGTCAAAGTCTCCGGCTTTGGACTCGTGTCCACAACGAAGAGGCGTGTGCACGCGTGTGTATACAACTACACCTAAGAAACCGAACTCCGCTATGAGAAAAGTGGCAAGAGTAAGGTTGACTAATGGTAAGGAGGTTAATGCCTACATCCCTGGTGAAGGTCATAATTTGCAAGAGCACTCTATCGTATTGATAAGAGGTGGCCGTGTGAAAGATTTACCGGGTGTGAGATATCACATTATCCGTGGTGCACTTGATACTGCTGGTGTAAGCGGAAGATTGCAAAGAAGATCTAAATACGGAGCTAAAAGGCCAAAGGATAAAAAGTAAAACCTGATGAGAAAAGCTAAACCTAAGAAGAGATACCTTCTTCCTGATCCTATTTATCAGGATACTTTGGTGACGAAGTTTGTTAACAACTTGATGTTAAGTGGGAAAAAGAGTACTGCGTACACTATTTTTTATGATGCTATTAAGCTTGTTGAGACTAAGACTAGTGAGAATGGAGTAGAAACATGGAAGACGGCATTGAATAATGTTTGTCCCGGTGTTGAGGTGAAAAGCAGAAGAGTTGGTGGGGCTACTTTTCAAGTACCAGTTGAGGTTCGTCCAGAACGCAAGATGGCACTTGGTATGAAGTGGATGATTAAATATGCAAGACTAAGAGGGGAAAAGACGATGATGGAGCGTCTTGCTGGTGAAATCGTTGCTGCTTCGAAAGGTGAAGGTGCTTCGATCAAGAAAAAAGACGATACGCACCGTATGGCTGAAGCCAACAAGGCATTTTCACATTTCAGATTTTAATTGAAATTATCCAGTAATGGCTAGAGATTTAAGATATACTAGAAACATCGGTATCGCTGCTCACATTGATGCGGGTAAGACTACTACCACTGAGAGAATTCTCTACTATACTGGAGTAAGTCATAAGATAGGTGAGGTTCATGATGGTGCTGCCACTATGGATTGGATGGAGCAAGAGCAAGAAAGAGGGATTACTATTACCTCAGCGGCGACTACTGTATTCTGGAAGTACAAAGAAGAAGATTATCACATTAATATTATTGATACTCCTGGTCACGTAGATTTTACCGTAGAGGTGAATAGATCATTGAGAGTTCTAGATGGTTTGGTATTTCTATTTAGTGCTGTTGATGGGGTTGAGCCCCAGTCAGAGACTAACTGGAGACTTGCTGACAACTATAAAGTTGCTAGAATAGGGTTTGTGAATAAAATGGACCGTTCTGGGGCTGACTTTTTGAAAGTTTGTAAGCAAGTAAAGGAAATGTTGGGTACTAAAGCTGTGCCACTTCAATTGCCTATTGGAGCTGAAGATACCTTCAAGGGTGTAGTAGATCTAGTAGAGCATAGGGCCATGGTCTGGTCTGAAGAGGACATGGGAATGACTTTTACAGAAGTTCCTATTCCGGCGGACATGGAAGAAGATGTTAAATTCTACAGAGAGCACTTATTAGAAGCAGTTGCAGAATACGATGAAACACTTCTAGAAAAATATTTTGAGGATCCTGAGTCAATTACGAGGGATGAGGTAATCGCGGCTTTGAGAGCGGCTACCATTGATTTGGCTTTTGTTCCAATGACCTGTGGTTCTGCATTTAAGAATAAGGGTGTTCAGGCTATGCTTGATTACGTTATGGAGTTGTTGCCATCTCCGATGGATCGAGAAGGTATTGTTGGTACTAACCCTGACACTGAAGAGAAGATACTTAGAAAGCCAGATATTAATGAGCCATTTGCTGCTTTAGCATTTAAAATTGCAACAGATCCTTTCGTTGGTAGGTTGTGTTTTGTTAGATCGTATTCTGGAATGCTGGAGTCAGGTTCTTATGTACATAATACTCGATCAGGGAACAAAGAGCGGATTTCTCGTATTTTCCAGATGCATGCAAATAAGCAAAATCAGATTGATAGGCTTCATGCTGGTGATATAGCTGCAGTTGTAGGTTTTAAAGATATTAAGACTGGAGACACACTTTGTGATGAAAAACATCGAATTGTTTTAGAGTCTATGGTGTTTCCAGAGCCGGTTATTGGATATGCAATTGAGCCAAAGACTCAGGCCGATGTTGATAAATTGGGTATAGGTCTTGGTAAATTAATCGAGGAGGATCCTACGTTACAAGTAGAAACGAATCATGAGACAGGTCAAACCATCCTTAAGGGAATGGGCGAGCTACACCTTGACATTATTATTGATCGACTGAGAAGAGAATTTAAGGTTGAGATAAATCAAGGAGCACCTCAAGTGGCCTATAAAGAGGCGATACTAGATACGGTTGAGCACAAAGAGGTTTACAAGAAACAATCTGGTGGACGTGGTAAGTTCGCAGATATCGTGTTTGAATTAGGCCCTATTGATGAAGATATTGAACAGAAAGAAGGCCTTCAATTCGTAAACAATATTGTTGGAGGGGTTATTCCTAAAGATTTTATCCCTGCAATTGAAAAGGGCTTCAAAGAGGCTATGAAGAATGGTGCTTTGGCAGGTTATCCTTTGGATAGCATGAAAGTTAGATTGTATCACGGATCATTCCATGATGTGGATTCAGATGCACTTTCGTTTGAACTAGCGGCACGCATAGGTTTTAAGGAGGCGTCTAAAAAGGCAAAACCAGTTCTTCTAGAGCCAATAATGGGTGTAGAAGTAGTTACTCCAGACGAATACACTGGATCTATCACAGGAGACCTCAACAGGCGAAGAGGTTTAATGAAAGGCATGGATGCCAGAGGTACGGCTGCAGTTATTAAGGCAAATGTGCCATTATCTGAGTTGTTTGGCTATGTGACTGACTTAAGAACGATGAGTTCGGGGAGGGCTACAGCAAGTTTAACCTTCTCACATTATGAACAAGTGCCTAAGAATCTTTCTGATTCTATAATTAAAGAAGTAAAAGGAGCTGACGCTTAAAAATAAAGTCATGAACCAAAAAATTCGAATCAAATTAAAGTCTTATGATCACAGCTTGGTTGACAAATCAGCTGAGAAAATTGTAAGAGCTGTTAAGACTACTGGTGCAGTAGTAAGTGGTCCTATTCCGCTTCCAACAGTTAAGGAAAAATTTACAGTTTTGAAATCACCTCATGTTAATAAGAAAGCGAGAGAGCAATTTCAATTATGTACATATAAAAGATTAGTGGATATTTATTCTAATAGCGCTAAAACGGTTGATGCATTAATGAAACTTGAATTACCAAGTGGAGTTGATGTTGAGATAAAAGTGTAATAGATAATATCTGACTGAAAAAGGAACCAATAGCGATGTTGTTATTGGTTCCTTTTTTTGTCTTAAAAACTGATTCAAATCTTTTGTTCGGATTAAGGAATTGCTATCTTTGCAGTCCTTTTTACGGGGAGTTTATCGGAAAACGGGAAAAGAATAAATAATTAGCGAAATGCCTGGAATAATTGGGAGAAAAATCGGGATGACAAGTGTCTACAATGAGAATGGTAAAAATCTTGCCTGTACACTCATTGAAGCTGGTCCTTGTGTCGTGACACAAGTAAAAGATAAAGAGACTGACGGATATCGTGCGGTTCAACTGGCTTATGGTGACCGCAAGGAAAAGAATACTCCTAAGGCATTGAAGGGACATTTCGCAAAAGCGAAAACGACTGCTAAAAGTAAGCTTGTGGAGTTTAGAGATTTTCGCGAAGAATATAACGAGAAGCTTGCACTAGGAAATACAATTAATTTGCAAGACATCTTTGAAGAGAAAGATTTTGTTGACGTTGTTGGTACATCAAAGGGAAAAGGTTTTCAGGGAGTTGTTAAGCGTCACGGTTTTGGCGGAGTGGGACAATCTACACATGGTCAGCATAACAGATTGAGAGCACCGGGTTCTATCGGGGCTTGTTCATTTCCGTCCAGAGTTTTTAAAGGATTGAAAATGGGAGGTAGAACTGGTGGGGATCGCGTAAAGGTTATTAACCTTAAAGTAGTAAAAATTTATCCTGAGAAGAATCTTGTACTCGTAAGTGGCCCTGTACCTGGTGCGAAGAATTCTTATTTAATATTAGAAAAATAAGATGAAATTATCAGTTTTCAATATCAAAGGAGAAGATACAGGCCGCAAAGTTGACCTGAGTAAAGAGGTATTTGGCATTGAGCCAAATGAGCATGCGGTTTATCTCGAAGTTAAGCAGTATTTAGCGAACCAAAGACAGGGAACCGCTAAGGTCAAGACGAGAAACGAAGTATCTGGTTCTACGCGCAAAATTAAAAAGCAAAAAGGTACAGGTACTGCTCGTGCGGGTAGTATCAAGTCTCCAGTTTTTAGAGGTGGAGGAACGATGTTCGGTCCAGAACCACGTGACTATAGCTTCAAGTTAAATAAGAAGGTTAAGCATCTAGCAAAGAAATCAGTCCTTTCATCAAAGGCGAAGGATAAGCAGGTTAGAATTCTAGAAGATTTCTCTATGGATTCACCAAAGACACAGGAGTTCAAGGGTATTCTTGATGTTCTTGAGTTGACTAATATCAAATCGGTTTTGGTGTTAGATAAAGCTAATGATAATGTGTTTTTGTCCTCACGAAACCTAAAAAACATCAAAGTATTCACTGCAGATGAGTTATGTACTTATGATTTGGTTAACGCTGATCAAGTGGTGTTGTTAGAGGGTTCTGTTGATATTATTCAAAATCGATTAAACTAAAATGGCAATTCTAATAAAACCTCTAGTTACGGAAAAGGCATCTGCTCTTAATGAGCATGGTAAATATGGCTTTGTGGTTGATAAAAAGGCCAATAAGGTACAGATTAAGAAGGAAGTAGAAAAAATTTACGGAGTGACTGTAGAAAGTGTAAACACTATGGTTCACCCAGGAAAAACAAAATCACGTTATACTAAATCGGGTGTCATTGGTGGTAAAACACCTTCTCAGAAGAGAGCGATCGTAAAAGTAGCAGACGGAGATATCATTGATTTTTATAGCGGAATATAAATAGACAGATAAATGGCTGTTAAGAAACTTAGACCCGTAACCCCAGGACAGAGATTTAGAGTAGCTCCGGTTTTCGATAAGATTACCAAGACTACTCCGGAGAAATCTTTGCTTGCCCCTAAAAGTAAGGGTAGAAAAGGAGGACGTAACAACCAAGGTCGTATGACTATACGGAATGTTGGGGGTGGTCACAAGCAGAAGATTCGAATAATAGATTTTAAAAGGGATAAAGTGGGTGTTCCTGCGACAGTCAATGCTATTGAGTATGATCCAGGAAGAACTGCGAGGATAGCTTTGCTGTTTTATGCGGATGGAGAAAAACGATATATTCTTGCTCCGGTAGGTTTAGAGGTTGGGACAGAGATTATTTCAGGGCCTGATGTAGCTCCTGAGGTCGGTAATGCTATGCCATTGGCTGGAATTCCTTTGGGTACAATTATCCATAATGTGGAGTTGAAGCCGGGAAAAGGTGGAGCTATGACCAGAAGTGCGGGGACTTATGCTCAGTTAGTTGCTCGTGAGGGTAAATATTCGACATTGAAGTTGCCATCTGGAGAGATGAGAATGGTGTTGAATACATGTTATGCAACAGTAGGTGTTGTTTCGAATAACGATCACATGAATGTGAGACTTGGTAAAGCAGGTCGGAACAGATGGATGGGGAGAAGACCAAGAGTAAGAGGTGTTGTAATGAATCCAGTTGATCACCCAATGGGTGGTGGTGAAGGTAAATCTTCAGGAGGTCACCCACGATCGAGAAACGGTTTGTATGCTAAAGGTCAGAAGACCAGAAAGCCGAATAAATATTCTGATAAGCTGATCATAAATAGAAGAAAATAATGGCAAGATCGCTAAAAAAAGGGCCTTATATTGATTTCCGACTAGAGAAAAAAGTCGAGGCGTTGAGTGAGTCGGGTAAAAAATCAGTGATTAAGACATGGTCGAGGAGATCTATGATCTCTCCAGATTTTGTGGGACAGACATTTGCTGTACACAATGGCAATAAATTTATCCCTGTTTTTGTAACTGAAAATATGGTAGGCCATAAGCTAGGGGAATTTTCTCCTACGAGAAACTTTAGAGGTCACATTGCTAAAAAGGATAAAGGTAGAAGATAAGTAAGATGGAAACTGCAGAAAGAAAACTCAAAAAATCCGTCAAGGTGCGTCTTCAGAAGGAGGCAATAAAAAAGCATAAGGAAGAGAATGCTGGTAGGTTAGGTGCTGTTAAATCGTCACTTCGTAACATACCAACTGCTCCTCGAAAAATGCGATTGGTGGCTGATATGATTAGAGGGGTACAAGTGAATGTCGCCTTGAATTTATTGAAATTCGATAACAAGCATGCGTCAAAAACAATGGAGAAGCTCTTGATGACAGCCATAGCTGACTGGCAAGCAAGTAATGCTGATGTCAACATTGAAGATGCCGAGTTGGTTGTAAAAGAGATCTTTGTTGACGGTGGAAGAATTCTCAAGAGATTGAGACCGGCTCCACAGGGAAGAGCTCATAGAATCAGAAAAAGATCAAATCATTTAACAATTGTAGTTGGTGATTTGAATGAAAATATTAGTCAATCCGAAGATAAAGCAGCTAAATAAATGGGACAGAAGGTAAATCCAATTGGTTTCAGATTAGGAGTAGTAAAAGGATGGGACTCGGCTTGGTTTGGTGGAAAAGATTTTGCAGAAAAGATCGTAGAAGACCAGAAAATAAGAGAGTACATCGCTGTTCGCATCCCGAAGGGAGGAATATCAAAAGTGATTATTGAGAGAACTCTCAAGAGAATTACCCTGACCGTACATACTGCTAGACCAGGTGTAGTTATTGGAAAAGGTGGCTCTGAGGTTGATAAAATCAAAGAAGAATTAAAGAAGCTTACTGGGAAAGATCTTCAGATTAATATTTTTGAAATTAAGAGACCCGAGCTCGATTCGAAGCTTGTTGGTGAGTCAATAGCTCAACAGTTACAAGCTAGAATTTCATTTAGAAGAGCTATGAAGCAAGCAATTGCTTCCGCAATGAGAGTTGGTGCTCAGGGTATTAAAGTAAAGGTTTCGGGGCGTTTAGGAGGTGCTGAGATGGCTAGATCTGAGCAGTATAAGGAAGGGAGAATTCCGTTGCATACCTTGCGAGCGGATGTAGATTACGCATTATCTGAGGCAAATACGGTATATGGTAAAATCGGAATTAAGGTTTGGATATTCAAAGGGGAAGTTTTCGGTAAGAGAGACTTGTCGCCAAACGTAGGCCAATCAGGAGGTGGAAATAGTAATGGTCCTGGTCAAGACGGTCCGAGAAGAAGAAGAGGTGCTGGAGAAGCTCCTAAAAGGAGACGTGATCGTAATTAAGTTCATAATCGCTAAGTAGAAATGTTACAGCCAAAGAGAACCAAGTTTAGAAAAAAGCAGAAGGGTAGAGTTAAAGGAATGGCTCAAAGAGGTCATCGTTTAGCTTTCGGAAATTTCGGCATCAAATCAATGGAGCCAGGATGGATTACTTCTAGGCAAATTGAAGCTTCACGTATCGCGGTAACACGAGCGATGAAGAGAGAAGGCCAGGTGTGGATCAGAATATTTCCGGACAAACCTATCACTAAGAAACCTGCAGAAGTACGTATGGGTAAGGGTAAAGGAGCGCCGGAATATTGGGTTGCTGTTGTAAAGCCGGGAACCATTATTTTCGAGGTTTCAGGTGTCAGTCGTATGGCGGCTAGAGAGGCTTTGAGATTGGCAGAACAAAAACTACCAATGCAAACGAAATTTGTAGTACGAAGAGATTATACAGGAGAATGAAAAATTCAGAAATTAGAGGCTTAAGCTTGGAGGAGTTAAAAAACAAGCTGATTGCTGAGAAGGATAATTACGGCAAACTCAAATTCGCCCATAGTATCACTCCTATTGAGAATCCAATGAAGATTAGAGAGAGCAGAAAGCTTGTAGCTAGGATTCAGACTGAAATAAGAGCAAAAGAATTAAGTAACTAACGCATCGATGGAAAGAAATTTGCGAAAAGAGCGTATCGGACAAGTGGTCAGCAATAAAATGCAAAAGACCATTACCATTGCTGTAAACCGAAAGGTGAAACATGCGATGTATGGTAAGTTTATCCGTAAGACGACAAAATTTACTGCTCATGATGAGAATGATGATTGCAATATCGGAGATACTGTAAAGATCATGGAAACTCGTCCGCTGAGTAAGAATAAAAGATGGAGACTAGTAGAAATACTCGAACGAGCGAAGTAAGATGATACAACAAGAATCAAGGCTGAATGTAGCGGACAATAGTGGAGCAAAGGAAGTACTTTGTATTCGAGTCCTAGGAGGTACTAAGAAGCGTTATGCTTCTGTAGGAGATACTATTGTAGTAACTGTGAAATCTTCCATTTCATCTAGTAGCCTCAAGAAAGGGACAGTGTCAAAAGCTGTAATCGTTCGAACAAAAAAAGAGGTAAGAAGAAAAGACGGATCTTACATAAGATTTGAGGATAATGCTGCCGTATTGCTCACAGCTAATAATGAGCCTCGAGGAACACGTATATTTGGACCTGTTGCAAGAGAATTGAGAGAGCGTCAGTATATGAGAATTGTGTCATTAGCACCTGAAGTACTTTAGTAATGAGTAATCATAAATCAAATAAGTTTCATATTAAGAAAGGCGACACTGTAATAGTGTTGGCTGGAAACGACAAGGGTAAATCTGGAAAAGTTCTTGAAGTAATCAAGGACAAATACAGAGCAATAGTGGAAGGCGTGAACATGGTCACGAAACACACTAAGCCGTCAGCTACTTCTCCTGAGGGGGGGCGTGCACAAACTGAAGCAGCTATTCACATGAGTAATTTGATGTTGGTTGATCCAGCAACTGGTGATTCAACAAGAATAGGAAGAAAGCTTAATGAAAGCGGCAAATTACAGAGATATTCCAAAAAAACCGGAGACTTTATCACTAATGGATAAACCTAGATTAAAAGAAAAATATCTCCAAGAGATAGCTCCTGCACTAAAAGAGAAGTTTCAGTACAAGTCTGTGATGCAGGTACCAAGACTTGTTAAGATATCTGTCAATAAGGGTATAGGGGCAGCTGTAGCTGACAAGAAATTGGTCGATGTTGGAGTTGATGAATTGTCAACAATTACTGGACAGAAAGCAGTAGCTACTGTGGCTAAAATTTCAATCTCTAATTTTAAGTTAAGAGAGGGAATGCCAATTGGAGCGAGAGTTACGTTGCGTGGCAATAAGATGTACGAATTTCTTGATAGGTTGATGACTGTTGCGCTACCACGTGTCCGAGATTTTCGTGGGATTAAGCAAAAAGGTTTTGATGGTAAGGGAAACTATAGCCTAGGCATAGAAGAACAAATTATATTCCCAGAGATTAGTATTGATAAAATCAATCGTATCACTGGTATGGATATCACATTTGTAACCACTGCTGAGACTGACGAGGAAAGTTTGGCACTATTGAAAGCATTCGGCATGCCATTTATGGCTGGAAAAAAATAAGATTATGGCTAGGGAATCAATTAAAGCAAGAGAACGAAAGAGAGAGAAAATTGTCGCAAGATATGCTGAAAAGCGCGCTGCTTTGAAGGCTGCAGGTGACTATGAGGCTCTTGATAAACTTCCACGTAATTCTTCGAAAGTGAGATTACATAACAGATGTAAGCTTACAGGTAGACCAAAAGGTTATATGAGAAAGTTTGGTATTTCTAGGGTTACTTTCAGACAAATGGCTAACGATGGAAAGATACCGGGAGTCACTAAATCGAGTTGGTAATCTTTATTTTAAGGAAAGCAGATTTAATTAAAAATATTCATTAATTTTGCACCCCGTTTTGGGGTATTTAATTAGATAAGACAATGGTAACAGATCCAATAGCAGATTACTTGACAAGGGTCAGGAATGCGATAAAGGCTAATCATCGTATTTTGGAGATCCCTGCTTCTAACTTGAAGAAAGAAGTCACTAAGGTATTGCATGAAAAAGGATTCATTCAGAACTTTAAGTTCGAAAACGATGATAAGCAAGGAATTATTAAGATAGCCTTGAAATACAATACCCAGACTAAACAATCGGCGATAACTAGTCTTGAAAGAATTAGCAAGCCTGGTTTACGAAAGTATGCAGGTTCTGATAATCTTCCAAGAGTCCTCAATGGGCTTGGAATTGCTATTTTGTCTACGTCAAAGGGTGTTATTACGGATAAGGAGGCGAAGAAAGAAAAAGTTGGGGGTGAAGTTCTTTGTTACGTTTATTAATTATTAATAGGATATGTCAAGGATAGGTAAGTCACCAATTTCAATACCCACGGGAATCACTATTAACATTGACCATGAAATGGTAACGGTTAAGGGTCCTAAAGGAGAGTTAATGCAAAATATTCATCCAGACATGACTGTCAAGGTTGAAGAAGGTACTTTAACAGTAGAAAGACCAACTGAGCAAAAACGTCACAAAGCGATGCATGGGCTTTATCGCTCTTTGATTAATAACATGGTAGTCGGTGTTGCTGATGGTTATAAGAAGGAGATGGAACTTGTGGGTGTTGGTTACAAGGCATCTGTACAGGGTAACGTTCTTGAATTAAATCTAGGTTACTCACACAACATTTTTTTATCGGTTCCTACTGAGATTACAGTTGTCGCTGAAACATCTAAGGGCCAAAATCCTAAGGTGACAGTCGAAGGTATTGATAAGCAGCTTGTGGGACAAGTTGCTGCAAAAATTAGATCTCTAAGAAAAGTAGAGCCTTATAAGGGCAAGGGTATACGATTTATAGGAGAACAAGTTAGACGTAAAGCTGGTAAAACAGCAGCTAAATAATTAGACGATGGCCGTAACTAAATTACAAAGAAGAAAGCGCATCAAGCTTGGGATTAGAAGAAAGATTAGTGGGACTGGGACAAGACCAAGAATTTCGGTTTTCAGGAGCAATAAGGCTATTTATGGTCAGATAATCGACGATATCAAGGGGGTAACTTTGGTTCACATATCTTCATCAGAACTGGGTAAAGATTCTAATAACGTAGAGGTATCCAAAGAAGTTGGTAAGGCTCTTGCTGAGAAAGCAAATGCTGCCGGTATCCAAAGTGTTATTTTCGATAGAAATGGTTATCCATATCATGGAAGGGTGAAAGCTTTTGCAGAAGGAGCTAGAGAGGGAGGACTAAAATTTTAATTTGATTATGTCTCAGAGTAATATAAAAGTAGTAAAAGCCAGCGAAATTGACCTTAAAGAAAAGGTTGTAGCAATCAAGAGGGTTGCGAAGGTTGTAAAAGGTGGACGAAGGTTTAGCTTTTCAGCAATCGTAGTAGTAGGTGATGGGAATGGTGTTGTGGGATACGGTTTGGGTAAGGCGAATGAAGTTACGGATGCCATCACAAAAGGGGTAGACGATGCTAAAAAGAATTTGGTAAAAATACCATTGTTTAAAACAACGGTTCCGCATGAAGCTATAGGTAAATTCGGAGGAGGTTTTGTTCTTTTGAAGCCAGCTGCTCCGGGTACAGGTGTAATTGCCGGTGGTGCAATGAGAGCGGTTTTAGAAAGTGCTGGGATACATGATGTGTTAGCAAAGTCGAAAGGATCTTCAAATCCTCATAATGTGGTGAAGGCAACATTCGATGCTTTGCATAGAATGAGAGATCCATATGCTGTAGCTAAACAAAGAGGTGTTACTCTAGATAAAGTTTTTAACGGATAAGTCATGTCAAAAGTATTAATCACTCAGACCAGAAGTATTATCAAACGTCCTCAGAGACAAAAAAGGACTATTGAGGCGTTGGGCCTTGGTAAGATCAACAGAAGCGTAGAGAAGGAATTAACTCCTCAGATTGCTGGTATGATTAACAAGGTTCAGCATTTGATTGACGTAAAAGAACTTTAAGATGAAATTACAATCTTTAAGGCCTGCGAAAGGGTCTACGAAAAATAGAAAAAAGATTGCCAGGGGACAAGGTTCTGGTAAGGGAGGAACGGCTACACGTGGACACAAGGGTGCACAATCTAGATCTGGTTACTCTAAGAAAATAGGTTTCGAAGGAGGTCAGATGCCACTTCAAAGAAGAGTTCCTAAATTCGGTTTTAAGAATAATAATAAGATTGTTTCTAAGCCAGTTAATCTTGATGATTTACAGGCCTTGAGTGATCTGAAGAAGTTGACCGATATCACCCCGGAAGTTTTACGTGAGAATGGAATGATTGGTAAGGGAGATGTAGTTAAAATTTTAGGGAGAGGAGCCTTGAGTGTGAAGCTTAATATCACCGCACATAAATTCTCGAAATCAGCTCAAGCGATTATAGAAAAAGCTGGTGGAACTATATCAGTAGAAGCATAACCTGATGAAAAAGTTTTTTGAGACCATAAAAAATATTTTTTCAATTGAAGAGCTCCGAATAAGGATTCTCAATACAATAGGGTTCCTAATCATTTTTAGGTTGGGATCTTTTGTTGTATTACCTGGAGTAGATCCTGCACAACTAACTAGTGATCTGGGGGGTATTTTTGGTCTCTTGAATACATTTTTAGGTGGGGCTTTCAGTCGCGCCTCTGTTTTTGGTTTGGGTATCATGCCATATATCTCAGCTTCAATTGTGTTACAATTGATGACTGTGGCAGTTCCGTATTTTCAGAAACTACAGAAAGAAGGAGATAGTGGTCGAAAGAAAATTAGTCAAATCACAAGGGTCTTGACGATTTTCATTTGTTTGGCTCAATCAATAGGGTATTTAACGGCTACAATACCATCTGAGGCAATTATACTCGAGAATCAGTATTTGTTTCAATTGTCGTCTATGGTTATCTTGACGGCAGGAACGATTTTTTGTATGTGGTTAGGTGAGAAAATTACCGATAAGGGAATTGGTAATGGAATATCCATGCTAATAATGATTGGCATAATTTCAAGACTACCAGGGTCACTTTGGTATGAGATTGTAGAGGTAAATGGGCTTGCAGGTGCGCTTCTATCTATATTGGAGTTAGTCGCTTTGTTTTTTGTTGTTCTTGCAACAGTAGCTCTTGTACAAGGAACAAGGAGAATTCCGGTGCAGTATGCAAAGCAGGTAGTGGGAAACAAAGTTTATGGTGGACAGAGACAGTATATACCCTTGAAGGTAAATTCTTCTGGAGTAATGCCGATTATCTTCGCTCAGTCTTTGATGTTTTTACCGGCACTTCTGGCAGGAATATGGAGTCAAGAAAGTGATCTGGCTCAATATATTGGTACTACTTTCTCTGATATTCAGTCGTGGCAATACAACGCTTTGTTTGCAACCTTAATTATACTTTTCACATTCTTCTACACGGCTATTACGATTAATCCAAATCAAATGGCTGATGATTTGAAGAGGAACGGTGGTTTTATACCAGGCATCAAACCTGGTAAACAGACTTCTGATTTTATAGATACGGTTTTAACACGAATCACTTTACCTGGATCTTTCTTCTTGGCGCTAATAGCCATTCTTCCAGCCTTTGCTATGATGGCAGGTGTTAGTACAACGTTTGCTCAGTTTTATGGAGGAACATCTCTTTTAATTATGGTAGGTGTTATTTTAGATACACTACAGCAGATAGAAAGTTATTTACTCATGAGACATTATGAGGGCATGATGAAGTCGGGAAGAATTAAAGGTAGAACACAAAATACGGCAGTTGCATAATGGCGAAGCAATCATCCATAGAACAAGATGGGAGTATCGTAGAAGCATTGTCTAACGCCATGTTTAGAGTGGAATTGGAGAATGGCCATCAATTAGTAGCTCATATCTCAGGTAAAATGAGGATGAATTACATAAAAATATTGCCTGGAGATAAGGTTAAGTTGGAGATGTCTCCATATGACCTTTCAAAAGGAAGAATAGTGTATCGCTATAAATAAAAGTTATGAAAGTTAAAGCATCCATAAAAAAGCGTAGTGTTGATTGCAAAGTGATCCGAAGAAAAGGAAAGCTTTATGTGATCAACAAGAAGAACCCGAAGTTTAAACAAAGACAAGGATAAGACATGGCTAGAATAGCAGGAGTTGATATTCCGGATAATAAGAGAGGTGAGATAGCGCTTACCTACATCTTCGGAATCGGTAAAAGTTCAGCACAGAAGATTTTGGGTACTGCTAATGTGGATCCAAATAAAAAAGTGGTTGATTGGGATGACGATGAGTCTGGAGCCATCAGAGCTGTAATTGCTGAAAAATTCAAGGTTGAAGGTGTTCTTAAATCGGAAGTTCAACTGAACATAAAACGTCTTCTTGATATTGGATGTTATCGTGGTTTGAGACATAGAAAAGGTCTTCCTGTAAGAGGTCAGCATACTAAGAACAATGCTCGTACGAGAAAAGGAAAACGCAAGACTATGGCTAACAAGAAAAAGGCTGTTAAGTAATATTGATCATGGCGCAGAAAAGAAAAGATAAGGCAAAAAAGAAAGTCGTAGCAGTTGATGCTATGGGTCAGGCTCACATTCAGGCTACTTTTAATAATATCATTATTTCATTGACGAATGCTCAAGGACAAGTGATATCATGGGCATCAGCTGGGAAAATGGGCTTTAAAGGATCAAAAAAGAATACGCCCTATGCCGCTCAGGTGGCAGCACAAGATTGTTCAGCTAAAGCGTATGAGCAAGGTCTACGAAAAGTAGAAGTTTTTGTAAAGGGTCCTGGGGCTGGTAGAGAATCAGCGATTCGTACAATCCAGAATAGTGGAATTGAGGTGACGATCATTAAGGATGTAACTCCAATGCCTCATAATGGATGTCGTCCTCCAAAAAGAAGAAGAGTTTAATAGTTTAAATACTGCATTAACATGGCAAGATATACAGGGCCTAAAACCAAAATATCTCGAAAGTTCGGGGAACCAATCTTTGGAGCCAGTAAGGCTTTGCAAAAGAAGAATTATCCTCCTGGACAACACGGGAGGGGTAGAAGAAAGAAACAATCGGAGTATGCTGTACAGCTAGCTGAAAAGCAAAAAGCCAAGTATACATATGGCGTATTAGAGAAACAATTCGCTAATATTTTCCAGAAGGCGTCAAGAAAAAGCGGCATTACTGGTGAGATTCTTCTTCAGTTATTAGAGGCAAGGTTGGATAATACCGTGTTTAGATTAGGTATTGCTCCAACTCGTAGAGGGGCTCGTCAGTTGGTGGGTCACAAACATATTACCGTAAATGGTCAAATTGTAAATATCCCTTCGTTTACGGTTAAGGAAGGTGATTTGGTAGGAGTTCGTGAGAAGTCTAAATCTCTTGAAGCGGTTAGTGATAGCCTTTCATCTAATGCACGAAGTTATTCGTGGTTAGAGTGGGATTCAGCCAACATGACAGGTAAGTTTTTAACCGTACCTACTAGGGAAGAAATTCCTGAAAATATCAAGGAGCAACTTATAGTTGAATTGTACTCCAAGTAAGATTTTTCAATAAATAAAGAAAAAGATATGTCAATTCTAGCATTTCAAATGCCAGAGAAAGTAGTGATGGAGAAGGCTGATGATTTTCACGGTCTATTCACATTCAAGCCTCTTGAGCAAGGTTATGGTGTTACTGTAGGTAACGCTTTAAGAAGGATACTTTTGTCTTCACTTGAAGGTTACGCCATCACTGCAATTAAAATCCCTGGTGTTTTGCATGAGTTTTCGACCATTGAAGGTGTTGTTGAAGACGTGAGCGAGATTATTTTGAACCTTAAAATGGTAAGATTCAAAAGGATTTCTGATGTAGCTGATAATACGATAACAATTTCAGTTTCTAATAAGAAACAATTTACCGCTGGAGATATAGCAGGAGGGACAACCTCGTTTGAGATTTTGAACCCGGATTTGGTTATTTGTAATCTTGATCAGAAGGCTCAATTCGAAATTGAATTGAACGTGGAGAAGGGAAGGGGTTATGTAGCTGCAGATGACAACAAACCTGTTGATCAGAGTTTCGGTTACATTGCTATCGATTCTATTTTTACGCCTATCAAGAATGTAAAATATAGTGTTGAGAATACTCGAGTTGAGCAGAAGACGGATTATGAGCAATTGGTCTTGGATATTGAGACTGACGGATCAATTCATCCGGAGAATGCCCTAAAGGGAGCGGCGAATATTTTGATCAAACATTTTATGCTTTTCTCAGATCAGAACATGATCTTAGAATCACAGGAGCAAGGTGAGCCAGAGCAAGTTGATGAGGAACTTTTGCATATGCGTAAGTTGCTTAAAACTTCTTTGAATGATTTAGATCTTTCGGTTAGAGCTTATAATTGCTTGAAGGCGGCTGACGTACGATCATTAGGGGATTTGGTGGCTCTCGAGATATCGGATATGATGAAATTCAGAAACTTCGGTAAGAAGTCTTTGGCTGAGTTGGAACAGCTTGTTGCAGATAAGCAATTGACATTTGGAATGGATCTTTCTAAATATAAATTGGAAGAAGAATAATGAGACACGGTAAGAAATTTAATCATCTTGGAAGAACTGCACCGCATAGAAAAGCGATGTTGTCAAATATGGCTTCTTCTTTGATATTGCATAAAAGGATAAATACGACTGTAGCTAAAGCCAAGGCTTTACGAAAGTATGTAGAGCCTTTGATTACGAAAGCCAAGAGTGATACTACACATTCGAGACGAATTGCATTCTCGTACCTACAGGATAAATATTCTGTTCAAGAGCTTTTTGGTCCTATAGCTGAAAAAATTAGTGAAAGACCGGGAGGTTATACCAGAATTATCAAAACAGGTATTCGTCTCGGTGATAATGCTGAAATGTGTATGATGGAGCTTGTTGATTTCAACGAATTGCTTCTTCAGGGTGCAGATGGAGCAAAAGCTAAGACACGTAGGTCAAGACGTGGAGCTTCTAAGCCGACTGAAGCGGCAGCTCCGGTTACAGAAGAAGTCGCAGTTGCTGACGAGTCAGTAGTGGAAGACGCAGTTGTTGTTGAAGATGCAGTTGTAGAGACACTAACAGAAGAAACAACTGAAGCCAAAGCTGTGGATGAATCTGACAGTGAGGAAACATTATCTGACGATGCTGAAGAAACAAAGAAGGGTGAGTAAGCCTGAGTAACTTATATTGAGAAGGGGATTTGACAGCTGTCAAATCCCTTTTTTTTTGCCCTAGTTCTGAATTATTATTTCTTATTTTTGCGCATGTATGAAACAGCCTGAAAGAAAAGCAGCAGTATTACTATTAGCAGATGGTACCTATTATGAAGGAGTATCCATAGGGAAGAAGGGAACCTCAGGAGGGGAGATTTGCTTCAATACCGGCATGACTGGTTATCAAGAAATTTACACTGATCCTTCTTATTATGGTCAAATAATCGTTAATACCACCCCTCACATTGGTAATTATGGGGTGCATGAAGATGAAACGGAATCAGATCATCCAATGATTAAGGGATTGGTCGTTAATGATTTTACCCATGAATTTAGTCGTTTGACGTCTACAGAGGGGCTTAACGAGTATTTGGATAGACACAATACAGTTGGGATATCGGGGATAGATACTCGAAAACTAGTGAGACACATTCGTACGAAAGGTGCAATGAATGCTATTATCAGCTCTGATATTTTAGATGTAGTTGCTCTGAAAGTAGAGTTGGATAAAGTGCCTAGTATGGAATCTCTGGAGCTTTCAAGTAGAGTAACGACCAAAGAGCCTTACACGGAAGGTTTAAACAATAGTGGTTTCAAAATAGCGGCGCTTGACTTTGGAATTAAAAAATCAATAATTAGGAATTTCACTGAGCGTAATTGCATTTGTAAGGTGTTTCCTGCCCATACCTCTTTTGATGAGATCAACAGCTGGGGTCCTGATGGTTTCTTCCTTTCAAATGGCCCTGGCGATCCTGCAGCTATGGATTACGCTGTTGAAACAGTAAAGGATATTCTGGACTCTGGAAAGCCAGTATTTGGAATATGTTTAGGGAATCAACTCCTCGGAAGATCGGTGGGCATTGAGACTTTTAAAATGCACCATGGCCATAGAGGGCTAAATCAGCCAGTTAAAAATTTGGAAACCGGATTGAGCGAAATTACTTCGCAAAATCATGGTTTTGCTATTGATACGAAATCACTTGAAACATGTGAACATGCTGAGATTTCACATATTAACCTTAATGATAATACTGTTGAGGGCTTGCGTATAAAAGGTAAGCCTGCTTTTTCAGTTCAGTATCATCCAGAATCATCCCCAGGGCCCCATGATTCTACTTATTTATTTGACGATTTTATACAATTAATTAAAGATCAAAAATCATGAGTATCATTGAAAGTATTCACGCGAGACAAATTTTAGACTCCCGAGGTAATCCTACTGTAGAAGTAGAGGTAATAACTGAAACTGGCTGTATGGGTCGTGCTGCGGTGCCTTCCGGTGCATCCACAGGTGAGCACGAAGCAGTTGAGTTAAGAGATGGTGATAAGTCCAAGTATCTCGGTAAAGGGGTATTGAAAGCTGTTGAAAATGTCAACGAGCTAATAGCTCCTGAGATTGTTGGAATGCCAGTTTTTGAGCAAAAACTGATAGACGATATAATGATTGAGCTTGATGGAACTCACAACAAGAGTAAACTAGGAGCAAACGCTATATTGGGTGTCTCTTTGGCAGTAGCTAAAGCGGCGGCAGAAGAGTCTGGTCAGTCATTGTTTAGATATTTGGGTGGAGTAAACGCTCATACGTTGCCTGTTCCGATGATGAATATAATTAATGGAGGATCACATTCTGATGCACCTATTGCATTTCAGGAATTCATGATCAGACCAATTGGTGCACCAACGTTTAGTGAGGCTTTGAGAATGGGTGCAGAAGTGTTCCATAATCTAAAAAGTATCATTAAAGAAAAGGGATTAAGTACGGCGGTAGGTGATGAAGGGGGATTTGCTCCTAATTTCTCTGGAGGAACAGAAGAGGCTTTGGATAGTGTGCTGAAAGCCATTGAGAAGGCTGGTTACAAGGCTGGTTCTGATATTACCATTGCGATGGATTGCGCCTCTTCCGAGTTTTATGAAGATGGCAAGTACAACTATGCTAAGTTCGAAGGGCCTGAGGGGAAAGTTCGTACGGGTGCAGAACAAGTTGAATATCTTGCTGAGTTAGTTGAGAAATATCCAATTGACAGTATCGAAGATGGTTGTGATGAGAATGATTGGGACAGTTGGAAATTATTAACTGAGAAAATCGGTCATAAATGCCAGTTGGTAGGGGATGATCTTCTTGTGACTAATGTGAAGTTTCTAGAGAAGGCTATTGCTGAAAAGTCAGCCAACTCTATTTTGATAAAAGTGAATCAAATTGGCACATTATCTGAGACATTTGCGGCAATTGAAATGGCTCATAAAGCTGGGTGGACTGCAGTAGTATCACACAGATCTGGCGAGACCGAGGATAGCACCATTGCTGATATTTCTGTCGCTTTGAACACTGGTCAGATCAAAACTGGATCAATGTCTAGATCTGATCGTATGGCTAAGTACAATCAATTGCTTCGAATTGAAGAAGAATTGGGGGACGTAGCTTTTTATCCAACAAAGTAATATGGGCCTTTAGACCTTTGGTCAAATGCAATGAATTTAGAGCTGATATTCGATATACACAATGTGTAGCGAAATCAGCTCTTTTTTTTATCTTTATGGTAATTATGAAGAGTCTATTCCAAAGGGTTCCGCGCATTTTTAGAAATTTCTATTTTTTGACTTCAGTTCTATTTCTACTGTGGATGTTGTTTTTTGACTCCAATGACGTGATTTCGCAATGGAAATTGAGCCATAAGGAGGCAGAACTGGAAAATGCCAAAGAGTTTTATGAAAGTAAAATTGTGGAAGTGAAAAACGATCGTGAAGCTTTACTTAATAATAAAGACCTTCTAGAAAAGCTTGCTCGTGAGAAGTATTTGATGAAGAAGGAGTCGGAAGATATCTTCATTATTGTAGAGGAGTAATGAAATCACACAGAGTATCCCTTGTTGTATTTTTTCTTTTTTTGTGTATTCTCGCCGATGCGCAATACCGAGCACCAAGTGCTGGAGGTTCATGGGAAGATAAGATCTATTTCGGTGGTGGTGGAGGTTTCAGTGGAGGTACTGACTTTATAAGTGTAAGCGTTTCACCCTTGGTGGGATATAAGGTCACAGAGCAGTTTTCCACTGGTATGCAAATCACGTATCAGTATACCAAGTTTGGTAATTTTTCTGCTAGTAATTATGGCGGAGGACCCTTTGCTTTATATGCATTCTCAGACAAGATATTTGCCTATTCGCAATATGAATATCTCAATGTACAACCCCTGGTTGTAGGTGGAGGTCAGGCGGATCGATTGGATTTTACAAGTTTTTTTGTTGGATTAGGTTATAATGAGCCGCTCGGTGGTAATTTTTCGTTTCAGATTACCGCCCTATATAATCTTCTGTATGGAGATGGAAGTAATTCTCCCTATCAAAGTCCCTTACAGTTTCGATTTGGATTAGTTACCGGTTTTTAGTGAAAAAATAGGCGAGCTAAACGAATGGTTTCATAGTCTAACGATCCATTTAACGCCTTGTGTAAAACCCCTATTCGCACATTCCCTTCCTTGTCGTAGTATTCTTCTTGGTTTTGAGATTTGACCTTTTGAATAGTTTTCTGAATCTTGTCGAGAATTTTCCTGTCAGGCATAAAACGATCAAGATCCATTTCAGCGTCCTCTTCTTTTATTCTTTCCAGATGTCCAACTATAGTTCCTTCAGATAATTCCCTTTCCATGGCGATCTCTGCTAAAGATTTGCCGAGTTTGATTAGGTCTAAAGTCTTTTTGTAGGTGTTTTCTTTTTTCTCCTTTTTGTAATACTTCTTGGTGCGTATCTTATTGTTTGCGATGATCTCAGGGTCATTTGTTCCACCACATTTTTTGATGAAGTTTGAATGACTTTCCTTCAAGGACTTTTCATCGTGAATAGCTACCCAATCTTCAGACTCCTCGGATAATTCCTGAAACCTCTTATCTGCCTTTACTGCTAGTGGATCAAGTTCTAACGAGACCCTGTTGATTCCTTCAAGAACAAGACCATCCCATGATTTGAGTCTGGAGAGAGCGACATACCCTTGTCCAGCCTCGAACGTTTTTGACAAGTCAAGAGTGGCCTGCGTCAGCGTCATTCCTTGGCTTTTATGCACTGTAATAGCCCAAGCCAATCTTAAAGGAACTTGTCTAAATGATGCGAGAATGGTCTCATTCTCATCACTTATAGTCCACTCTTCCGGATTGGCAATAATTACTGTACCGTCTACTAATTCTACAATTGGATAACCTTCCTCAATATCAAAACCAGTAACGATACCTGTACTGCCATTGAAATAGCCTTTTTCAGGATTGTTTTTCACGAACATCACTTGCGCTTCTTCCTTCAATTCAAGCTCTGCAGACGCTAAGACTGAATTTTTAAGACTTTCTAGAATATTGGATTTTCCTTGTGTCTCGGCATAAAATGCCTTTGATCGGTTGGGGTTTTCCTTCAGTTTCGCAGCATTCATGCTGTCCACATCTGCATTATGAGTATAAAGCTTGATCGCATCCGGTAATTTGGTCTCATCTTCTAGTTTCTCCCTGAGTCGCTCCAGCGAGTCATCAGATATGTCTTGACTTCTGATTTCGTCTAGGATGAAACTCAGCGTATCTTTTCCTTGTCGGAATTGCTTCGTTAGACAACAAATCTTTAAACCAGCTTCCACCCAGACAGGTGCCATGAATGCAAATTTTTCTCTATTACTAATTACCTCTCTTGATACTGGAGGTAATTGGAAAAAGTCTCCTGAAAGAATTATTTGAACTCCACCAAATGGCTCTGAGCTTTTGCGGAAATGCTTGAGTATGTCACTAATAGCAGTAAGGACTTTACCAGAAAGCATCGAAATTTCATCAATCACAAGAACCTTAACCGATTTGATTCTAGTAATCGTCTGACGGTTCTTACCTATTTGCTCTAACTCCTTAGGGCCAACTGTATCTCTGATTCCTACGCCAGACCAAGAATGGATAGTCTGACCACCTACATGGGTTGCGGCGATTCCCGTAGAGGCCGTAATTGCAAGAGGCACTTCACGCGCTCGTAGGTATTCAATGTACTGGTTGATGACATAAGTTTTCCCTGTACCAGCAGAACCAGTTAGGTAGACGTTTTGTCCAGCTTTGAGGAGAGATAATGCGGTGCTTTGATCCAATTTATTACTGAATTAATGCTCTGGAAAAGTAACCTCAAAACGATCCGACAGCTCTTTAAGGTCATTGGTTACTACTTCTAATAGAGGGATGCCGTCTCGTTTTCTTTCAGCTTCTAGTTTTCTTTCTGGGTCACCGGGAATGAGTACGTCATGTCCCTCCATCACTGGCTCTGCTTTTCTGAATCGTTGAATCCAATTGTCCATGTGGGATTTGAACTCTCCGGCAGGGCGAAAAGCATCTATTCTCATTGCTCCGAAAAAATGACCAATTCCTTTACCTACTGGATCGCTGACTGGATCCATAAATGCAACAAAAGGAGGAACCCAGGGCCCATAATTCGCTCCGGATAAGACTGCTGAGAAAATATCAACTACTGATGAAAGGCCATAGCCTTTATGAGAGCCGTGTTCTTTATCGCCACCAAGAGGAAGTAAGGCGCCACCATTTTTAACACCATATGGATCAGTTGTCGATTGACCCTCGGCATCTTGTACCCAACCAGAAGGAGTGTTCTTATTTTTTCTTTGAAGAATTTCAAGCTTACCGTTTGCAGCGGTGGTAGTAGCCATATCTAAAACAAATGGAGGTTCTTTATCTGCTGGAATGGCTACAGAAATTGGATTGGTGCCAAGTAAGCGTTCTTTGCTAAAAGTAGGTGCAACTAAAGGACTGGCATTGGTCATCGAAATACCAATACAATCATCTTTGAGAGCAAGCATAGAATGATAACCGGCAATACCATAGTGATTGGAGTTTCTAACTGAAACCCAACCTGTTCCGACTTTTTTAGCTTTTTCGATTGCTAAATTCATTGCTTCAGGACCTACCACTAAACCCAGTCCACTATCACCGTCGACCACTCCCGTACTAGGCGTTTCATGGGTAATTTTTATATTCGGATTGGTATTGACACGACCCTTATCCATTAGTCTGATATAACCGCTCAATCGCGCTACTCCGTGCGAGTCAACACCTCTGAGATCAGCACTCAGAAGCACTTGAGCGGCGAGTCTGGCCTGTTTTTCAGGACAGCCCGCGGCTATTAAAATATCCTTGGTAAATTGAAAAAGTGATTCGTGATTAATAGTCATATGATGAATTGCAAAGTTCTTCCTGTTATCCTTTGGCAAGGTAATTGACTGGCAAATTAGTCAGAATATAGGAAGCAGGAAAGCCTCAACTTAGGAACTGTTTAACCTTTACATAAACTAATGAATATGAAAATATCGCTCACATTTTTTATCACACTTATTTCTATTTCCCTATTTGCAACAGACGTGGTTTCTACGGTTGATCGAGTTACAGTTTTTCTCAACCAGGCGGAAGTACATAGGGTTGCAAAGACCAATATTGATGCATACACCAGTGAATTGGTCTTTACAGGTTTATCCAATCAATTGGATCAAAATTCTATTCAAGTCAAGGGGAAAGGAGATTTCGTCATTTTGGGCACTTCTTATCGATATAATTATTTGACAGGTGAAGAATCATCTAAAACAATCAAAGAGCTGAAGGAACTGATTGAAAGTAGGAACAGGAGGATATCAGATTTATCGGCTAAACTATCAGTACTCGATGCGGAAGAAGATTTACTGAAGGCAAACAAAGTGATAGGCGGAGGGGAGTCTCATGTGACAGCAAGTGAATTGAAGGCAATGGCAGATTTTTATAGCAACAGACTTTTCGTGATCCACCAAGAGCGCTATGTTGCAAAGCTAGATAAAGAGAAAGAGCAAAAGGACTTGCAGCAACTACAAAACCAGTTAAATCAGGAAAACAGCAAGGAGCAAAAGGTATCTGGGGAAATTGTCGTGGAGATAAGCAATAGGAAGACGCAACCTATCGAATTGGAACTGAAATATCTGGTACGAGGAGCATCTTGGAATCCTTCTTATGATTTGCGTGCCGATAAGTCGCTAGATGATTTGGATCTGATTTATAAAGCAACGGTAACCCAGAGTACTGGTGAAAAGTGGGAGAATGTTAAACTATCACTGAGCACTAATAGCCCTACTAATGGTGCTTCAATTCCCAAATTGAGCCCTTGGTATCTTGATTTTGCTAGAGAGATTCAGTTTCGCAATAAGCAAGCAAGTATGCGTTCTGATGCCTTAATGTCATCAGCACCTATGATGGAGATAGCTGACGAAGATGTTGTGGCTTACAATATGGTTTCCATTAATGAAGGATTACTTGCCGTCAATTATGAGGTTGGTCTGCCTGCTACCATCAAATCTGGGAGCAAGCCGACGATTGTTTCCATAAGAATTGAAAAGCTTTCAGCGGATTTCGTTTACCAGTCTGTTCCTCGTGTTTCTGAAAAAGTATTTCTCGTTGCGAAGACCAAAGATTGGAAGTCTATGAATCTAATGCCAGGACACATGAATGTATTCTATGATGGAGGATTCATTAATAAGACTTATGTCAATCCTAGTCAGGAACTAGATGATTTTAATATTTCTTTCGGAATAGACCAATCTGTAACAATTGATCACAAAGCAGTGCGTGAATTTACAGACGATCAGACTCTTGGAAGCAAGCGTAAGGTAGATTTCGAGTATGAAATCAAGGTGGTAAACAGTAAGCCGAAAACTATTTCTATGGAAGTATTTGACCAGTTACCTATTAGTAAGAATGATGACATTGAAGTAAATGATATTGAACTGAATGGAGGGATTTTGAATAGAAACAGTGGTGAGATCAAGTGGGCTTTCGATCTTTCTTCGGTCCAAAGTAAGCATTGGGATTTTAGATATCAAGTCAGGTATCCGCGAGATCAAAGAATCAACGGATTGTAAGATTTAGGTGTCCAGAGAGTGGATTGTCTTTAGAAGCACTCCCTCTTTTAGGGCATAAGCTGAAACCCTGATATCATTTATTTTTACTTTTTTGATGATATAATCAATCAGTTCGCAGGCCACTACTATCATATCCACGCGAAGGGGGATCATTCCCGGTATGGCAAGGCGCTCATCACGGGTTTTTACCATCAATTCTTTATAAATAGCATTATATCCAGCCAAGGTCATTGGAAATTCTGTTAACCCCGCTTCAAGGGATATTTCTTCCTTAAGACTATACATATCACTTAGTGTATCAAAAGTCCCAGACGATCCGATAAGGGTTTGTGGATGATATTGTTCACAAGCATCGAAAAGTTCTTGCAAGTTGTCTTCTAAATATGCTCGCTGTTCTATTCGCTGGTCAGCTGTCATTGGGTCATTTTTCTGAAATTTTTCCACCATCCTCTGCCCGCCTATCTCAAAGCTTTGCTTCCATTTGATCTCCGTATCAGTCCCAATAATAAATTCGATGCTTCCTCCACCAATATCCATGATGAGTGCGGGTATCGCTCCAATTTTCAATGCCTTTTGTACTCCGAAGTAGATGTATTCGGCTTCTTGCAGTCCAGAGATTACACGGGTTTCAATGCCTACTTTACTTTTGATGAGTGATACTAAATCCAACCCATTTCTAGCATTTCTTATAGCGCTGGTTGCTGTAGCAAACGTCTTACTGGCACCATGTTCGGCAATGATTTCCTTAAAGTCTACCAATGTCTTTATAGCTCTTTCAATTGCATCTTCCGTAATCTTTCCGTCATTGATTCCATTCTGACCAATTTTCACCGCCTCCTTTTGTCGGAAGATAATTTTAAAATCACCTAAATAAACCTCGACAATTATTAAGTGAAAGGTATTCGTACCCATGTCAATGACTGCAACTTTCATAGCTTTCGGCAAGTTTGAGGGCGCAATATAGTATAATCTATAAATTGAAAAGTTGGTTTTGATTAGTCCTTGAATGGAGGTTTCAAATTCAAGTTTTTAGTGCTTCAAAGTAAGGAGTTCATTCGCTATATTACTGCCAAGTCATACCCCAAAGAAAGGTCACATGAGTACGAATAAGCCTAAAAGTGCAACAAATATCAAGTCAACAAGCGAGAAAATCAATGAGCTAAAAGAGCTCAACGAGCAGGCTCTTCTTGGAGGGGGAGAGTCTCGCATTAAGAAGCAGCACGAGAAAGGAAAACTAACTGCTCGTGAGCGAATAGATCTTTTGATGGATAAGGCATCTTTTCAAGAGATCGGAAAGTTGGTGATGCATCGTTCTGTTGAGTTTGGGATGGAAAAGCAGAAATTTCTAGGTGATGGTGTGGTTACCGGTTACGGTACTATCAACGGACGATTGGTTTATGTATTTAGTCAGGATTTCACGGTGTTTGGAGGTTCACTTTCTGAGACTTTTGCTGAGAAGATTGTGAAGATTATGGACATGGCCATGAAGAACGGAGCGCCGTTGATAGGGTTAAATGATTCGGGAGGAGCGCGGATTCAAGAAGGTGTTAATTCTTTGGGAGGATATGCCGATATCTTTTATAGAAATACACGAGCATCAGGGGTGATTCCTCAGATTTCTGCCATTATGGGTCCGTGTGCTGGGGGAGCGGTTTATTCTCCAGCCATTACAGATTTTATCTTCATGGTTGAACAGACGAGCTATATGTTTGTCACAGGGCCTAATGTAGTGAAAACTGTTACTCGGGAAGAAGTAACTTCTGAGGAACTTGGGGGAGCTAGTGCACATGGTACCAAAAGTGGAGTAACGCACTTTACTTCTAAGAATGAGGCAGCCTGTATTCTCGATATAAAAAAGATACTAAACTACATCCCATCAAATTGTGAAGAGGAACCACCGAGAATGCCTTACGAGGCGAAGAGCTCTGAAGTAGTGGAAGTACTAGATCAGATACTTCCTGATAATCCTAATCAGCCCTATAACATTAAGGACGTGATTCATGGAGTAGTAGATCAAGATTCTTTCTTTGAAGTGCACGAAAACTATGCTGATAATATAGTAGTAGGCTTTGCACATTTAGCTGGTAGAAGTATCGGTATTGTTGCGAATCAGCCAATGAGTTTGGCAGGGGTCTTGGATAATGACTGTAGTAAAAAGGCTGCCAGATTCGTGCGCTTTTGTGATGCTTTCAATATTCCATTGCTGGTATTTGTAGATGTGCCAGGATTCCTGCCTGGAACGGATCAGGAGTGGAATGGAATCATTTCTAATGGTGCCAAATTATTGTATGCCTTTAGCGAAGCTACTGTGCCAAGGATTTCAGTGATTACCAGAAAGGCATATGGAGGAGCTTATGATGTGATGAATTCGAAGCATATTGGATCCGACATGAATTTTGCATGGCCTACTGCTGAAATTGCGGTGATGGGAGCGCAAGGTGCTGCTGAGATAATATTTAGGCATGAAATTCAAGGGTCTGAAGATCCTGACGCGAAGCTTCAGGAGAAAATCAATGAGTACACGGAGAAATTTGCTAACCCATATAAAGCTGCGGAGCGTGGCTTTATAGATGAAGTGATATTGCCGCACAATACAAGAGAAAAGCTAATCCGAGCGTATGATATGCTTGAAAATAAAGTGGATAAAATGCCTCGTAAGAAGCATGGTAACATTCCGCTTTAATAGAATATTGAGAACTAATAACATTTTATTGATTGAAGATTATGGATAAAAAGAGTAGAGATTTTCTCTTTGAATATTTGAATGTTGCTTCACCTACTGGTTTTGAATCCGCAGGCCAGCAAATATGGTTGGATTATGTGCGGGAATATGTAGATGACTATTTCATAGATACATACGGATCAGTGGCTGCTATCATCAATCCTGAGGCAAAGTATAAAGTGGTGATAGAAGCGCATGCAGATGAGATCAGCTGGTTTGTTAACTACATCACTGATCAAGGATACATCTATGTTGTGAGGAATGGCGGATCTGATCATCAGATTGCTCCGTCGATGCGCGTGAACATTCATACGAAAAAGAAAGGGGTTGTGAAAGGGGTCTTTGGATGGCCAGCGATTCATGTGCGAAAAGACAAGGAAGATGCACCAACCTTAAAAAATATATTCATCGATGTAGGAGCTGAAACCAAAGAAGAGGTTGAGGGAATGGGAATTACGGTTGGCTCTGTAATAACGTTTGAGGATGAGTTGATGGAGCTGAATGAAAAGTACCTAACTGGACGAGCTCTAGATAATAGGATTGGTGGGTTTATGATTGCAGAGGTAGCGAGAAGACTGAAAGAAAATGACATTAAGCTTCCTTTTGGACTTTATGTAGTCAATGCGGTCCAGGAGGAGATAGGATTGCGTGGTGCGGAAATGATTGCACACCGGATTAAACCAGACTTGGCGATTGTTACGGATGTTACCCATGATACTCAGTCCCCGATGTACGACAAGATAACTAGCGGAGATATCAAATGCGGACAGGGTCCGACTGTTTGTTATGGACCTGCAGTGCAAAACAATGTGTTGGATATGATCATAGACGTGGCGGAGCGTAAGAAAATTCCGTTCCAGCGGAGAGCTAGCTCACGCTCAACAGGGACTGATACCGATGCATTTGCTTATAGCAATGAGGGTGTTGCTTCGGCTTTGATTTCTATTCCGTTGAAGTATATGCATACAACTGTGGAGACTTGTGCGAAAGACGATCTGGAGCAGACGATTCAGCTCATCTACGAGACGGTCGTACAGGTGAAAGACGGTCAGGATTTTAGATATATCAAGTAAGTAAATGTGCTTCACCAGATTGTAAATAAGTATAATCTGGTGGAGTTTTTTGAAAAGGAGTCTAGTTATGTAAGTGGCGTGAATTTGAGCTTTAGCGATGTGTGTAATTTCCCTCATTGCCTGATTACTTCGTTTGGTCGAAAGAATCAACCCGATCAGCTAAAACCATTCTTGGTTTAGTCTAATTAGATGTATATTTAGTACAACTAATTAGCTATGTCAATTCAATTCAATTTTTCTGATTATCGAGATGAAAATTCTGATAAAGAAGAGAATCAATTCTTATCTTTTCGAAATGACCTTCCTCAAAAACTCCGTTTACTCTCCTTTGCAGCGAAAAACAGAGACTTCCATGAGGTGGGTTTTATCGCGCACCACATCCATCAAATCTTCGAACGAATAGGAGCTTCTCACGAACAGGCCATGGCATTTCAATTAACCAAAGCATCATTGATGCAGCCGACGGAGGCAGAGCAGAAAGTCATTGAATTCACTGAGCATTTGATGACAGTTGTTCGCACGAACGACTAGCCCTCATTAAATGATCTATTTTAAATCTCTCTTATTTAGGATAAATAGTATACCAAAAAGGTAAACCCCTAACCATGCAGTTGCGATACTAATTGACTTGATAGGAATATAGTCAACTATTTCCCGAAAGATATACCTTGGAAATGGTATTGTGATCAGCTTATTCAACGCATTGATTGGTAAAAATGCGGCAAAATCAGAAGCAAAGGTATTTTTGAGTGCAGGATGGTTCTCAAGGATCATGGCCAGCACTGGCTCAAACATTAAGGAATACAAGAAAACTATAACGATTACGAATCCTGATTTTTTGATGATCAGGGACAACAGGAATGCCAAACAACAGAAAATGATGATATCATAGGCATAGGCTAAAAGAAACGATGATCCACTAAAAATGTGTTCAAGCCCCCATACATGTGAGTATAATGCTCCATTTATAAGGCCTGCTAAAAACACAAAAATAGTACTTGCCAGAGCGATCAAAAAAATCATACTAAGCTTACCTATAAGGTACTCTTTCTTACTTATCCCATCAATGATATTCTGACGTAAGGTATTGTAAGTGAGGTCGTTAGTGATAGAGATGATTACGATAAATGCCAACAATACGCGAAGGAATGAGCCCAAATAGGTTATGTTCTGCCAAATGTCAGGGAAGTCGTATATGGGAAGCATAGTGGGATCTATTCCTTCCAAATCTGCACCTAGCGATTTCAAGTACTCTAGAAAGAACATTCCACCAAAGCATACGATGGTCAGAGCTAGAAAATACATGCCTAGTAAGATCCAAAAGGTCTTATAGTTCTTGACTTTTAGCCATTCAAGTTGAAGCGCTTTAATCATTTTTCCTTGAGTATTTTCAAAAATTCTTGTTCGAGCGACTTGTTCATGGTGACCAGCTTTTTCAGTGTGACGCCATTATTAAAACATATAGCATTAATCGTTTCGGCACTCGTTCCTTCTGCTAGTACTAAGGTGTATGTTTCGCCATTTTGAGAGACTCCTTCTATCCCATCAATCTTTTCCAACACAGTTTTGAGTTTTTCTACATCTTCTGATGCCACCTCCACTTCGTTAGTTTCTCCTAAAATATCATCAACAGCTCCTTGATGTAGTTTCACTCCATTTCTAAGGACACAGAAGTGTGTGCAGACCTTTTGTACCTCGTCTAGCAAGTGACTCGCCATAATTATCGTTTTGCCCTTTGTTGCTATGTCCTTGATTAAGATCCTTATTTCAGCTATGCCTTGAGGGTCTAAACCATTAGTAGGTTCATCCAAAATGAGAACTGGAGGATCAGCTAATAACGCTGCACCTATGGACAAACGCTGTTTCATTCCTAGGCTGAATCCTTTGAAGTTGTCATTTCTTCTTTCATATAAGCCGATTTGTTTCAATACTTCGTCTATTCTAGAAGTGGGACACTCTTTGATGTGGGCTGAAATCCTTAGGTTTTCTACAGCAGTCAAATACGGGTAGAAACAAGGGGTTTCTAAGATTGAACCAATTCGCTTACGAGCTTGCACATTATCCTGTCCATCAAACCAAGTAAAACTTCCACTTGAGGCAGCCACAACATCTAATATCATACCGAGTGTCGTGGTTTTTCCACTTCCGTTTGGGCCAAGAATTCCGAAAACCTCTCCTGAATTGATAGTCAAGTTCAAATTCGAAACTGCATTGATTTTACCAAAATTCTTGGAGAGATTCTCTATGGTTAATATACTACTCACAAGCTCGATTAGTTAACGTCAAAAATGTTAAATATGTCATCCTCTTGCATTGTGGTTATGAGTCGAGGAATTCGTTCCCATCCAATTGTTCCTCTGAGATAAAAGGCAATTGCAAATTCATCTTTGACGAAATAGCCCACATATTGATCTTCGTCATCTTCTTTGCCCAAAATGGACATATTAAGCTCATTTCCACTTGACATTGCATATTCTTCAAATCCTTCATCGAGATAAGCCTTATTGATTTCTCTGTAAGACTTTTCACTTTGGGAGGCACTGTCGAGTTTGTAAATGAGAATTTTCTCAACACCGCTGACCAGCTCATCATACTCTTTGTTGTGACTGATGTTGATCATTCTCAATGTACTTGCATAGCATGCGTATCCACTATGTCTTCGTGGGAGTTTGTCCTTCACGATTGCTTTAAGAATGTCTTCTTGCGCCAAAAGGGGCTGATAACTCAGCCCCAATAATAGGATGAAAATAAAGGTTTTTTGAAAGAGATTAGTCATCTAATTTTTTGAGCTGTTCCAAACCATCAACTCTCATTGCACTAGCAATTTTAGAGATATTTTTAAGATCAATTTCACCATAGAGACTAAGTAGTACAAATTTTTCATTTCCACCAACTACCATGATTAACTCAGAGATAATTCCATTCTTCTCTTTGATAGAAAACTTCATATTTTCTTCTGCATCCATAACCGACATAAGCTCATCATATCCGGCGTTGGTGATCTCTTCCGAAGCTTTCTTGTACATACTTGCAGAGTTATTGATACTATCCGCAACAATAATTTTTAATCCTTTCAGTTTGCTGATCGCTTTCAAAAATTCTTCTTCTTGTTCGCTACCGGTTTCCAACTCGGTGAACAATGAAAACATCTTGCTGCTTACAGAGACTTTCGTGAATTGATCATTGCTTGCTAGCTGATCGAAATACTTGCCAATGAGTGCTCCCTGTGAGAAAACGGCTGACGAGGCGAATGATAAGAGTACGATTAATAAGGTCTTTTTCATAATAGTAAGTGTTTAAGTTTTTGATAAGACAAAGGCTTAGTTCTCAATGAGAATATCTTCGACTTTGTTGATTTTGCTAATTTCTTTAGAATAATTCTTTCCTTCCTGAAGACCGGATGAAACCATCAGGAGTGCTCTTCTCGTGATTTCATATGCTTCTTTAGGGTCTTCTACCATAAATTGTTCTTGCTGCTGTTTTGCATCTTGAAATACCATCACAGCGGCTAACAAGCCAATAGTTACGACTGCAGCTACTGACCATTTAGCTTTTGATTGACTTTTTCCCGGATGCTGAAAGCGAGGGTTCTTGTTGTTTTTAAATTGGGCAAGTGATCGAAAATATTGACCTTCTCCAGCTAAAGAAGGATTCTCTTTAAAGAATTCCTTGAGTTCGCTCTCTTCGGAGAGGGAAGTTTCTCCAGTCCAATACCTTTCTAACAGTTCTTTAATTCGCAACTCCATAAGCTTCAATTTTACCGATAGACGTTTTGATTTTAATTCGAGCTCTGTGCAGGTAAACTTTCACCTCGCTCAAGCTCAGTGATAGTACCTCCGCAATGTCTTGATAGGTTAATTCTTCAACTTCTCGGAGATGATAAATCTCTCGTTGTTTTTGAGGTAAAGATTCCAAGATTTTTTCCAGCCAATCTAATTGTTCATTGAAGAGCACTTCAAAGTCCGTACTTTCGTTTCCGGGCTTTTCCATTTCTTCATCTGATAAAACCGTAAATCGGTTCGTTTTCACCCAGTCATAACACTGGTTGCGGGTGATGCGCATCGCCCAGGCCTCAGGACTTTGGATTTCTTCCAGTTTTTGTCGCTTTGACCAGATCTTCACTAAGCACTCCTGAACTACATCCTGTGCTTGATCCTCCTCCTTGAGAATAGAAAAAGCATACCGATGCATTTTTTCCGCAACGGGCATGATGTGTAAATCGAATAGTTTGCTTGGTGACATTTCAAAGGGAAGACGCCTGTAATACCGGAAAGTTACAAGGCTTTGAAATATAATTTTCTTAGCACGTTGATCTGACTGATCTTGGATTAATCAATACAGATTAATTAGCCGATCGATCTTCTGAATTTCCTCTTGGATAACTTCCACTCTCAGTTCGTACCCTTCAAACTGCGAGATGTCAATTTCTTTCGTAAGGAAGTTTTCGTTTGGTTCCCAATAGAAGACCTTTTGAAGTTTATCCTTCATGTCATAGACATGTATATTAATCGGTGAAAGATCAGTGAGTTTGATGTGAATTTTAAGCGTTGGATAGTTTTGTTCCAATTGAATACTTTCCGCTAAAATTTCCTTTTCACTTTTTAGCCGAATTGGCTCAGTCAACTCAACTCCTTCAAAAGTAACTACGAAGCTGTACTCTCCATTTTTCAACTCGCTCAAGCTATATTTTTTGGAGAATCCTGTACTTGAGAAACTTTGCTCGTTGATGACACTTCCTCTGCTATCCTTCAAAAGGACGGATATGTCGTGTTTAGCAGTATCCGCAAAGAAGACGGTGTAGATTTTATCAAGATCGTTTTTGTATACCCGCATTTTGGCAGATATCAGGTTTGGGTCACTGGCAACTAGTACTTGAGAGGCTATTATTAGACCGATGGTGATTAGAATTCGCAAAAGTGCACTCATTGTTTGGACTACAAAAGAGATGTGCAAAACGTTGGTATTAACTTTCTGAAGAGCGAACTAGCTTTATCTATGAAGAGTGGGAATTTTGGGTGGGTGAAGTGTTTGAATCAAGATGTATTTACATGACTTACATCAAAAAAAATCCCAGCGAGCTTAGCTCAACTGGGATTTAAAACAAACCGAAATTTCAGCTCTTAATCTCTCTCAATGGAGCTGATTCCTGCTTCATCGATAGTGACATTGTCTGTGCCTCGATAGCGAACTTTACTGACACCTGCAGCGTCTATTTCTATCTCATCTGAGGCGAACACTTCTGCCTTGGATGCCCCCACTACGGCTATGTAAGCTCTTCTGGCTATTAGATCATAAGCAGAAAGGCTAGATGCCCCAACTACTTCTGCTGAGAGATCGTCTGTTTCGCCGTTTAGATCCATGGTAGAAGCACCGGTCAAATTGACTTCTATATCCCTATAGTTGACATCCACGTACAGGTCACACCCGCCTATAGCTTCTATCTCCAGTTCGTTTCCTTCAAAGTCTTTGACTTCTCCGTCTGTATCACCAATTACTTGTAAGTACACTAATTCTGGCATAACTATAAAAAGCGCGACTTTATCCTTTTTGCGATCTTTCCACCATTCCCAATTATCCTCTTTGAATTTTACTTCCAGTTTATCACCGACTTGGTTGACATACACATCATCAAGATCATCATTGTCACCTCTCAGGATTACTTCCCATTCTTTTCCTTGACGAATGTCTATATCGAAGTAAGACGCAATGACTACTTCATCAAAACCTTCGAAAGGATACTCTAGCTTTTCTTTGCCATCGTATCCAGAGAGTCGAGTGCCACTACTAATAGATCCACTACTCACAGCTCCAGTGCTCGACCTTCCAGGACAAGTCAAACATTGGATACCATCACGATCAAAAGCCCAATCATTTCCTTCCATCTGATAGCTTTTGTATCCGTTGGTATTTAAAGTGTTTACCATGATATCACTTAGGCTCTCATCCATTCTGAATGTTTTGCCATAAGGAATATAGAAGTAAGCTTTTACTGTTTGGAAGCGATATTGAGCATCTTTTGGAAATGAAATGTCCGAGTCAAAATAGAAGTCATCTCCTTTCTGTACGACATTGTAACTAACCGCTCTGGCGTTGTTCTGTGCTGCTTGTCGTGATGAACCTCTACTCTCAATATTCAGTGTGAGTTGGTAGTTATCATCACTGTGTCCACGTAATCTTAGATCAACTCCGTCAAAAGATTCGGAGACAAGATCATTCAATTTGAGTACAGGCACACGCTCATTTACTGGATAGCTTTTCTCAATTCTAATATCATCCTCAGAAGCAAATTCACTTGCAAATCTTGGGATGGAGAAGGTTGCGAAGATCAACGCTGCTACCCAGACTGTAAAGAGAGACCAACCAACATAAGCATTGGCAACTCTGCGTTTGAGAATAATCACTAAGCCGAGAAGGCTGACAGCCAGTGCTGGAACAATCATCACCACGTATCCCGCAGTAAGTGACCAACTATCCAGTGATCGCTGGATAAGTTCGATCGGAATATCTCCAACGTGAACATAGTTTTCCCATCCGGCAAAACCGAAAAGTCCAAATAGCGCCATCGTAAGACCGATCATTATGACGAAACCAAGCACTACTAAGAAAACACCAAATGCGATTCTTAAAATCTCTCCTAAAAGATTGAACGCTGGTCCAAGAAACTTACCCAATCCATTGATGATGATTGCAATCAATCGAAATGGGAACAATAAAACCTTTACTAATGGACTTTCTTCACCCTGGTCCATTTTGAGTCCTTTCTTTACGTTTTGCTCAATATTGGAGAGGGTTACAGGCTCCCCTTGCATTTGCATTTTCTCAGTAATAGATCTTGCTTCTGGTGTAATGATCCAGAGTATGATGTAGGCGATAAGCCCTGAACCTCCAAGGAAGATGGACAGTACAAATAGCAATCGAATGACCGAAGTGTCTATGCCGAAATAGGCGGCTATCCCACTAGATACACCACCAAGCACTCTTTTTTCTCCATCTCTAAACAGTTTTTTGACTGTTGCATCTTCCTCCAAAAATGCGTTTGCAGGCAATACGATCCACATGATAATATAACCTAGAAGTGCTGCGCCAGAGAATGGGGCAAAAAGAAGATTGAAAAACAACCCTAAAAATGCGAGTCTAACCCAAAGTGGATCAATACTAAAGTAATGTGCAATTCCAGATGCCACACCGCCAAGCATTTTACGTCGGGTGTCTCGGTAGAGCTTTTTATTTGGTCTATCAAATCCTTTCCAATCAGAATCTTTTGATTCAGCTTCTTTCTTGCCGTCAGCTTGATTCTTGGCTTCTGATTCTTCCGACTCAGGTTCAAGGCTTGCATCAAAGTCCGTAGTGGTACCCATGGTAACCATCAACTCATCTACGTCTTCAATACTTACTGTTTGCTTACCCTCATCCAGTTTTGTAAGGAAAATTTCCGCTATTCGGCTCTCTATATCTGCGATGATTTCGGCACTATCCTCAAAAGTTGAAAAGTACTTATTTACAGAGTCTAAGTAGCTTTTGAGCTTATTATAACCATCTTCTTCTATGTGAAAGATGATGCTCCCAATATTAATACTTATAGTCTTTTTCATGATTTTTTGGTTGAGTTCTGCACAGAAATGATTTTTTTGGTTGAGTTGACGAGTTCATCCCAAGTTTGCCCTAAGCCATCCAAGAATGCCGTTCCCTCATCGGTCACTGTGTAATACTTACGGGGCGGCCCAGAGCTGGACTCCACCCATTTATAATCCACCAATCCTGCTTTTCTCAATCTGGTGAGCAAAGGATATAAAGTGCCCTCGACTACCATTATCTTAGCGGAAGTTAGTTCTTCTAACATATCCGAAGCATATACCTCTCCTCTCGCTATGATGTGGAGAATGCAGAACTCCAGAATTCCTTTCCGCATTTGTACTTGTGTATTTTCAATATTCATTTGCTATCAGTTTATCACAAACCCACCGGCTTTGCCATTAGTCTATACGGAAAGGTACTATGCATGGCCGAGTACCTTACGGAATTTTTTCTATTCAGATCAATAAACTTGAATAATTAATATGATAACTTTAAAAAGTTATATAAAATAGCAATTTTTATTGTGTTCACTTCGTTAATAACAGGATGGAGTATTCTCCAATCCTCAGCCATGATCTAACTTGCAAGTACATATCATTTACATGCGAAGACCTATTCTTCTATACATCTTCCTGACTTGTGTGAGCCTCGTCCATGCGCAAGACAATTCCCCAAAGTACAGCAATGAGTTCCTTAACATTGGGGTGGATGCTCGTGCTTTTGGGATGGGACTGAGCATGGTTTCTCATGTGGATGATATTTCATCGGGCTATTGGAATCCTGCCGGTCTCAATCACTTGTCTTCTGACTATCAATTGGCATTGATGCACTCGGCATATTTCGCGGGTATATCCAATTACGATTATGGAGCAGTGGCGGCAAGACTTGAGGATGAATCTGTTTTGAGTTTTTCTGTGATCAGATTTGCCGTAGATGACATAGCGGATACGCGATTACTTTTGGATCCTACTGGGGCAGTCAATTATGACAACATTCAGTTCTTCTCTGCCGCGGACTATGGTTTTTTATTTTCTTATGCTCGGGTATTGCCTTGGTTGGATGGTTTGGACTTTGGGGCCAATGTGAAAATCATAAGACGAGTAGTTGGAGATTTCGGTGGGTCTTGGGGGTTTGGCTTGGATCTAGGTTTACAAAAAAAGATCGGCTCTTGGAATCTAGGGCTGATGGCGAAGGATGTTTTCGGGACGTTCAACAGTTGGTCGATTGCTGATGAGGAATTAGCTAATGTTTACGCTGCTACCGGAAATGAACTATCCACCAACTCACTGGAAATAACCCTGCCATCTTTTATTCTGGGAGGCTCTCGCGAGTTTGAACTATCGAGGAAGTTTAGCCTATTGAGCTCCTTGGATTTAATCATGACCACAGATGGAAAGCGAAACACATTGGTACGAACGGAGATTATGTCTTTAGATCCAGCATTTGGATTAGAATTGGGTTTTCAGAAGATGGTATTTGTACGAGTAGGCATCAGGCAATTTCAACAGATCAAGGACTTTGATGGTTCTACTTCATGGTCATTTCAGCCCAATGCTGGGCTCGGTTTTTATTTCCAAGGGGTTACAGTTGATTATGCTTTCACCGATATTGGGGATCAAGCCGCGGGACTTTACTCACATGTTTTCTCTTTAAAAGTCAATTTTGATGTGGAAGATTAGACTCATATTGATCTTAATCCTGATCGTTCCTGCCAAAAGTTTTGGTCAGACTTATGGAAACGAGTGGATCGATGAAAATAAGGACTATTACCGCATTAGGGTTTTAGAAAATGGTATTTATCGAGTTCCCGCTTCTGAGTTATCTCAAGCAGGTCTTCCTGTTAGTACTATTGCGGTCAATCGGTACCAATTATTTAGGCGAGGAGTAGAGCAAGCCATAATCGCACAAGATAATAATGGTGACGGTCGGGTTGATTATATAGAGTTTTATGGGGAGACCAATGATGGAGCATCTGATACGGATTTGTATGTAAGTCCAGATGCACAACCACATCAGTATTACAACTTGTTTGCCGATTCAGCGGCTTATTTCCTGACTTATCATCAATCCAATATTGATGGAAAGCGGATGGCTCTTACCACACTCAAGGATATCACTGGACTGACGCCCGCTTCGGAGCATACAGAGTCATTGATTCAAATTCAAACGCAAACATACAATACAGGTCAGCGGTATGGCTCAGGAAACGATGTGCAGAATCCCTCTTATGAATTTGGAGAAGGATGGACAGGGACTAACGTATCTAAGAATCAGAATAGAGCCTTTACTTTTCAGTTGGCGAATTTTTTAATTTCTGGATCCAACCCGACTTTGGAATTGGTTCTTAGCGGGGTGAGTAGTTTCGAGCATATTGTGGATGTGAGTGTTGGGACAACCACTTCGAGCTTAAGAAATATAGGTCAAGCAACATTTCAAGGACGAAACAGTCAGCTTTTTCGCCAAGAGATTCTCTGGTCTGACGTATCTGCTGGTGGAGATTTAGTGGTTCAGGTGACCCCTATAGGCATCTCAGGTCAGACTGATGTGATTACGGTATCGTATGCACTAGTGGAATTTGCGGCAAGTTTTGGAATCCAATCGGAACAAAAGACTTTTCGCCTAGAACCTTCGGGTATTCAAAAAGGATTGCTTAGAGTCCCAACTACAACGGCTTCTGTCTTGCGTGCATTTGACGTGTCAGACCCTAATGGCCCAATCGTTCTCTCACCTACAGCCTTTAATGATCGGTTGGATGTTGTATTCGATGGATTCTCGGAGGATAAGGATATTCATTTAGTAAGTGCTGCCAAGAGCATTGGCTCTATAGCCAAATCAGGAATCACCAACCTACCGGTGAATAGTGCGAACTACTTGATGATATCTCATGAAGATTTAGATTTACCAGTAGATGGTGTAAATCCGGTTTCGGCATATGTTGATTACCGGGGAAGTGCGGCAGGAGGAGGATATGACGTGTTAAACGTAAACATTGATGCGCTCTATGATCAATTTTCTTATGGTGATCCTACTCCAATGGCGATTAGGAGATTTTGCACCTATGCATTGGATCAAGGATCTCCCACCCATTTATTCATTTTAGGGAAAGGGCTTACATCAAATTACAATTATTACCGTAATCCCGGCACAATGACCAACTATGTTCCGACTTATGGGCATCCTGGAGCGGATTTGTTATTTACTGTTCATTTGAATGATGGTGATTTGAATGCTGACATGGCTGTAGGGAGGTTTAATGCGTACAATAATGAAAATGTTAAATCATACCTTGATAAGGTGAAAGAGCAGGAAGCGCTTGCTTATGACAACCTTTGGCGGAAGCGGTTGATTCACCTAAGTGGAGGACAAACCACGGCAGAACTAGCCATTTTCAAAAGCAACCTAAGTGTCATGGAGGGGATAGCTGCAGGAGACTTTTTAGGTGGATCTATTTCTAGTAAAGCGAAGAGTAGTGCTGGTGCAGTAGATAACCTAATAGATGTTACGAGTGAAGTCAACAATGGCGTTGCGCTCATTACTTTTTTTGGACATTCGAGTGCCACCGTTACAGATATCGAAATAGGAAGGGTATCTGATATAGATGAGGGCTATAGTAATCAAGGGAAGTATCCAATCATTTTAATCAATGGGTGTAACGCTGGAAGCATCTTTGGATTTGGAGGAGAGCTTACTTTCGGAGAGGATTGGATGAATACTTCCGATAAAGGTGCTTTGGGCGTAATTGCTAACTCGGAATTTGCCCTTTCTTCTGCATTGAGGAGGTGGTCTAATTTGTTCTATGAGTTAGGCTTTGCTGATGAAGATAATATTGGTAAGTCCATAGGAGAGATTACCAGAAAAGTATCAACTGAGTACTTTAGTAGATACGGAACGTCAGTATTAGCCCAATCACAAGTGTATATGACGGTCTTACAAGGAGATCCAGCAATAACAGTATTTGGTGCAAGTAAGCCAGATTTTGTACTTGAAATGGATGGTGCCTTTGCAGAGTCTTTTGACAATAATCGAGTACTGGCTTCAGAGGATTCTTTCCTTATCAAACTACCTGTTAAGAATTTTGGGAGAACGGTTTTGGACTCTTTGCAGATAAGAGTTCAACGTACCCTAGCAGACGGCAGGCTGGAAACCTCGGATCATCTTGTCCCATCTGTTCGCCATTTGGATACGCTGAGCTTGACTATTTTAAATAATGAAACCTCGGTCAATGACGGTGACAATGCCTTTACCATTACACTTGACCCAGATAATAAGTTGACTGAGCTCAATGAATCAAACAATACCGCCTTTTTTGATTTGTTTATTCCGAAAGGAAGTACAATTCCTCTTTTCCCCTTGCCTTTTGCGAAAGTATTAAATGGCTCGGTCGATTTGATTTGGCAGTCTGCCAATCAATTGGAAGGGGACAGAATCTACGAGTTGGAGATGGACACTACTATAAATTTTTCAAGTCCATATCTTTTGAAGGAAAATGTAGCGGGTGGACTGCTTAACAATTACACAGCCAATATAAGCGATCTGAGTAGCGGGATGGCAGTGTACTGGAGAACAAGGTTCGAACAAGCAGCTGCAAATGAAGATACTTCTTGGGTGTCACAGTCTTTCACCATGGTGGCTGACATAGAAACTGGTTGGATTCAATCCAAGCCTGATGAAATTGGTCAAAATGAATTTGAGGGGGTTACTTATGATAAAAGTTCTGGTGAAATGGATTTTGAGCAAACCAGTACCTCGCTCACGGTTAATACGCATGGAGTTGGTCATCCTAATGGATATGATAGTTATGCAGTGATCATAGACGGCATCAATTTTCTTGCAACAGATAACGCCGCAGATCCTGATTGTAAAAAGCTCAACGCGATCAATGCGGTGGTTTTTGATAAGGAATCTGCACAGCCAATTCGGCCTTTGGGAATTAGTGGAGGAGATGTCAGTAATGACTTGGTATGTGGACGATTGCCACAAATGATCCACAATTTCAGTGAGACAGAAGTGCTGGGGGCTGCTCGATACCTGGATCGATTGATTGAGGCGATGGAAACTGGCGATATGATTTTGCTCTTCTCATTTGATTCCGTTGCTTATTCTAATTGGGATGAGACTTTGAAGTTGAACTTAAATGCTGTCGGCATAGATGATGCCATGGTAGCTGACTTGGTAAGTGGTGAGCCTGTAATTTTTCTAGGCAGAAAAGGAGATATTCCTGGTTCAGCACTAGTTCAGACAGCAGAGGAGGGACCTGTTTCTGTGAAGGATCAAGCAATATCATTTTTGGGTGAAGCTACAGGTAGATTCACCTCTGGGAATATCCAACATTCATTGGTAGGTCCGGCTAAGAGCTGGAAAGATTTCCGGATTAATGTACAGGAAGAAACTGGTGATCAGTGGTTTGTTAATCTCACAGGCATATCCAGATCAGGTGGAGAAAACCCTATTGAGATTGAAGAGAACGAGTCATTTGTAGATCTATCTACGCTTGATGCGAGCTTGTTTCCTTATCTGCACCTAGACTTTCAGTTCTCCGACCAAACCAATCAGACACCCCCATCATTGAAAAGTTGGTCGGTAAATTATGAGGCTCCACCAGAGGGAATCTTAATCCCGAGTGTTACGATACCCACAGAATTGAACGAAGGTGCTGAATTCACAGCGAAGTATTCGTTTTTGAGTATTGCTCCGATTCCTTTTGAAGATGATTCATTGTCTGTCTTAGCGACTTTTACTAATAGAAGTACAGGCAGTCAATCTGTTCAGGAGTTTAAGATTGCTTCTCCTGAACTGAATGATTCTACTTCATTTAGAATCATTCAAGACTCTCGGACATTTGCAGGAGAGAATAGTTTATCCGTCCGAGTGAGTAGCATGGAGACAGAACAATTCACTCAGAATAACGCCGTGCTATTACCTAATGCTATGACGGTGATAGGTGATAATACTAACCCACTCTTGGATGTCACTTTTGATGGCAGCTATATTTTGGATGGGGATATTGTTTCACCTATCCCTAATGTATTGATTCGGTTCAAAGATGAAAATGAGTATTTGCTCAAGGAGGACACTACTGGAATTATCGTCGAATTGAAATCACCGTGTGAGACTTGTACTTACGAAAGAGTCAATTTCACTGACCCACGCCTGACCTATACTGTTGCTTCGGAAAGTAATGACTTTGAGATGAACTATGCTCCTGGACCATTGGCAGATGGGATTTATTCCTTGAGAGTTCAGGGTGAAGATGCCAACGGTAACCAATCAGGCATTCAGCCTTACGAGATTTCTTTTGAAGTAATAAATAAGTCTTCGATTACCCACTTTTATCCATACCCCAACCCATTTTCTACCAATACCAGATTCGTGTTTACTTTAACTGGAAGTACAATCCCTGATCAAATCAAGATCCAGATAATGACCGTATCGGGTAGAGTCGTTCGAGAAATCACACAAGATGAAATTGGCCAATTGAAGATCGGTAATAATATCTCGCAGTATGGCTGGGATGGGAGAGACGAGTTTGGCGATCAGCTTGCCAATGGTGTCTATCTCTACAAGGTATTCTTACGTCAGAATGGTGAGTCTATCGATCATAGAAACACCTCTGCCGATCGCGCTTTTAAGAATGGATTTGGAAAAATTTACTTGCTGAGATAATCAGAAAAGTGCAGCTAGTTTCATGGCTACCCCTTTGCTACCTTCAATCTTCATTTTCCCACTCATCATGGCCATCATTGGATTCAAGTCTCCGTGCATCATGTTTAGGAAGTTCTCCAAAGACAATTTGATGGTGCATTCTGCCTCCAATTCTTCATTTGACACTACAGTTGGAGTTACTGTGTCATCGAGATGGATCATTCCTTCATCAAATTTAAAATTGATTTTAGCATTCACTTTACCGCTGTTGTTGGTAGCAAGTTTCACAACTTTTTCTGTTGCTTTTTCTAAAGACATTTTTGGACTATTTAGTTTAATATCGGAACGAATTTCACCTCGAAGAGTTTGGGCCAGAGCTTACCTGTCACAAAAATTTGATCGGTATCAGGTTTGTAGGCAATGCCATTAAAAGCTTCGATTTCATCGGAATCAACCTCTTGTCTTAAGCCTGCCATATTTATTTTCGAAAGGACTTTTCCAGACCTAGGGTCAATACTAACAATGAAGTCTTCCAGCCATACGTTGGCATAAAGTAGTCCATTGATCATTTCTAATTCGTTGAGGTTCTTGACTGCAAACTTGTCGGTATAGACTTCAAGCTTACCTATTTCCGAAAAATCCCTCGGGTCAATGAGGTGGAGCATTTCGGTACCATCACTAACAATGAGCGTATCGCCGAAAGTCGTAATTCCCCAGCCTTCATGAGGGTAATTGAATGTTCTCAATTTTTTCAAGGTTCGGTCGTACACAAACCCAGTCTGAGAAGTCCAAGACAGCTGAATGATCTGATCTTTCCATGCAGTACTTCCTTCTCCGAAATAGCGGTTCTCTAAGCTCACGGATTTAATGGGTTTCAATGAATTGAGTTTTCGCTTGCTAAGCGTACTTGTCCCATGTCCGCCAGTACTTTCCACCAATGTATCGCCAATGAAAAATAAACCTTGGGTAAAAGCCTTGGGGTCATGACTATAGGTTTTAATCAATTCATAGGTAAATTCTTTTGGATGGATATTCGAGAAGAATTTTACCCTAGGAAAGTGATTTTCTTTAATTCCATTGGAATATACAAACAATTTGAGCTGCTGAGTTCCCGTCTTACCTCTGGTGGCCTTCCAAGAAAACGCTAGTTCAGAGTAGGTGGTGGATTCATCTTCGTATTGAATCAGGATAGAATCGATCTTTTTTTCTGAGCTGACCTGAAACAAAACTTCATCGCCTAAGACATACTCTTGATTGATTTTTGGGGTGATCAGCTTACTATACTTTTTGATTCTTGGTGTTTTTTGAGCTTGCTCTTTGCCACTCTTATTTCCACCACATGATGAAAATATGATTACAAGCAACACCAAAAATGTACCCGGAAGGTTCAGGTTTTTCATGAACTACAAAACTAGCAGAAGTATGATGGATTTTTGAGAACCTCTTGGGTAATTACTCTCCAACTATTTTGTCCTTTTTTTCGCTGAAGCTCATTTTCATGAGTAGTGGTACTGTTAGGCCTTGATATAGTACTGAGCAGGCCACTACTATGTAAGTCATGGTGACGATTACATCTTTACCATGAAATTCAGATAACGATAGAGACAAAGCAATGGGCAGACCTCCCCTAAGAGCCCCCCAGGTCAGCACGGGAATTGTATGGGGTTGAAAAGATCGTTTCACTGACATAAGTTTGATAGGAATGTACACACTTAACCATCTCCCAAAGAGCACAATATTTACTGCAAAAAATCCTGCTGCGAAATAGTCCAAGCGTCGTGGAATCACTAACATTTCCAGTCCGATGAGTACGAAGAGCATTGCGGCAAGCGATTCTTCCATCAGGTTCCAGAATTTGAATACATAATCTCCGGCGGCACTTGTTACATGCTCCCCTCGTCCTTCGTTCCCAATAACAAGCCCCATGACTACTGCGGCTTGCTTAGAGGATACGTGAATGAAATCAGCCAGAAATGAACCGACCAATACGATGGCCAGCGTAATGAGAATCTCCACTTCGACCGCTTCATTATCTACAAACTTCAAAAGTCGGAAGCCTATGAACCCTAGAAATAGGCCAATGAATATTCCACCCCCTATATCAGCGCCTATGATATATGCCGTCTCAAATACGGATAGCGCATGGTCTTCTCCCGCATGAGCAATATCTAAAAGGGTCAATGCCAATACTACAGCCACACCATCATTAAAGAGTGATTCTCCAGCGATCTTAATCTCCAGTTCTTTAGCTAGGCTAAAACGTTTGATTGTCTTAGTTACCGCAATTGGATCCGTGGGTGAAATCAGCGCACCAAATACCAAACAATAGATATAATGAAGATCTATTCCAATGAGGTGAAGCATGTAATAGATCAGGGTTCCGATTACTGCAGTAGAAATGAAAACGCCTGTTGTGGCAAGAATGAGTACTGGAGTGCGCTCTTTCGAGAGTTTCTTAAAGTCAATCTGAAGCGCCCCCGAGAAGAGCATAAATGAGAGAACGACTTTATATAAAACTTCTGCATATTCATATTCTTCTAGTTCAGCTGTGCCAATTTCGAGTCCGGGAAAGATCCACCCAACAACTAAAATGATAGCAGAGAGGGCTATAGCCATAATCATCAGACCTATGGATGAGGCTAATTTGAGAACATAAGTATTAACGAAAATAAAAAGCGCTGCAAGGAAAATGAACAGGGCTATAATGTCAAATACGTGCATAATAGTTGCCGATTAAGCGTGTGTGCGTTCTACCGCAAAGTTATTTCAATCAAAAAACAAATAGTTAGATCAATTGGTGAGATTGATCCTGCCCCGACAACAATCGGAACTACTTTGGGTGGTTTATCGACATTCTGCACGAAAGTCATTTCGAAGATACCTTATTTTGCGATTTAATACAAAATCCGATTATTTGGTTTAAAGTGCTTTTGTATAATTTACAAGCTATGAATAAGCGTTTGGAACATGTGTTTGGCAAGTTGGAGGAGCGAAAAGAACGACTTTGGGAACAACTTCAAAAATTGGATGAGTCCAAATTAAGTTTACAACCTGATGATAAATCTTGGTCGATTATTCAAGTAATCGATCATCTGGTTTTTTCAGAGTCAGCATCGCTCAGCTATTCGAAGAAAAAGCTACTCGCAGGTGACGACCTTAAGAGGCCAACTTTTTTTCATACTCAGCGAATGTCTTTTTATAATGTCATTTTGCTTTCTCATTACAAAATCAAAGCACCGTCTGTGGTTAGTAATCCTGTAAATGAAAAATCACTCTCTGTGGTCATGGCTCAGTTTGAAGATTCTCGAGTTGAGCTTAGGCAATTTCTTGAAAGGTTTCCCAAGAAGTATCTTAGCAAAGCGGTTTATAAACATCCACTTGCTGGTAGAATAGCTATTCTTCAAATGTTGAAATTTTTTGAGGCCCATTTTATTCATCACACTTATCAAATTGACAGAACTTTGAAGCGTCTTTCTTAGTTTGCTCAGTAGATGTTAATCTGTAGAAATTTAGCTCATACGTATAAAGGCAGTTCAACTTTGGACTTCCCAGATTGGGAGGTGACGGAAGGTAATCATGCGCTCATTTTAGGGCCGTCCGGCTGTGGCAAAACCTCATTATTGCACTTGCTTTCGGGACTACTGCAGCCACCAAAAGGATCGGTCATGATTAATAATACTGATTTGGGCGCACTTAGTCAGTCGAAGCTAGATGCTTTTAGAGGTCAGCATGTTGGGTTTGTGTTTCAAAAGCCACATTTAATTGGGTCATTATCTGTAAGAGAAAACATCGGACTTTCGGCCATGCTGGCAAAGGTCAAATTAAAGCAGAATGAGATTGATGAGCTACTTGGTCAATTAGGAATTCAAGAGATTTCCACGAAGATGGCTCACCAGATCAGTCAAGGTCAGGCACAGCGAGTCTCTATTGCCAGAGCGGTAATTCATAAGCCTGGAATAATATTCGGGGATGAACCAACGGCGAGTTTGGATGATGCTAGTTGTCATAAGGTGATCGAGTTTCTCAAATCCCAAGCAGATCATTCCAATTCTACGCTGGTAATAGCTACGCACGATTATCGAGTGAAAAACGAATTTTCTAATCAACTAACGTTATGAATATACTGTTGCTTAGTTGGAGGAGTGTTGTTTCAAAACCCTTAAGCTCTTTGCTGAGTTGGTTGTTGCTCACATTCGGCGTATTGATTGTCATATTGATTCTCTTGACCTCAAGTAGTCTCAAGGAGGAGATATCAAAGAATTCCCGAGGTATTGACTTGGTCATTGGTGCAAAGGGAAGCCCGCTCCAGTTGATTCTCGCCAATGTATTTCACGTAGATTTTCCTACAGGAAATATGAACCTGCAAGAAGCTGCAAAGGCTTCAAGAAGTCGCTATATCGAGCGTGCTATTCCCGTTTCCTTAGGTGATAGCTACAAAGGAACGCGGATAGTGGGAACGACAAAAGCATACGCCGATCTCTATGAAGCCGAAGTGGGACAAGGGGACTGGTTTGGGGATCACATGGAAGTTGTTTTGGGATCTGTGGTTGCTAAGACACTGGGATTGAAAGTTGGAAGTGAGTTTCAAAGTCAGCACGGACTTTCAGAAGATGGTGATGAGCATGAGGCACATCATCCATTCATAGTGACGGGTATTCTTGAAGCTTCCCAAACTGTTATTGATAAACTGATCCTGACGAGCCTAGAAAGTATCTGGGAAGTCCATGCACATGATGATCATCATGCGGAGGAGGACTCACTGATTACTATCATGCATCTTGGAATTGAGATAAGCGCGGAGCAATTTGAGAAGGAAGAAATTACAGCGTTGTTGGTTAAATATCGCTCACCAATGGGCGCAGTGATGTTACCAAGAGCTATCAATACCGAAACGAATTTTCAAGCGGCTTCACCAGCATTCGAAACTGCTCGACTTTTTAATATCATCGGAGTAGGAGTAGATATATTGAACCTGCTAGGGCTTCTAATCATCATTATTTCCGCTTTGAGTGTTTTTCTATCTTTACTCAATTCACTTAAAGAACGTCGCTATGATATTGCGATCATCCGATCGATGGGAGGCACCCAGGTGCAGATTTTTCTATTGGTGTTGTTTGAAGGAATGATCATTACTTTTGTCGGAGCAATATCTGGTTTGGTGATAGCTCATGGTTTGATCTTTGCTTTGGCATCATCGCTGGAAGGAATCAATCCGGATAGTTTTAGTTTTATAAGTGAGGAATGGATTGTGCTGATTGGGTGTTTTTTAATAGGAGTTTTGGCCTCTTTGTTGCCGGCTATTTTAGCTTATAGAAGTAATATTTCTGAGACATTAGCAAAAGGATAAATGAGAATAATTGTAGCAATTGTATTTTTAATAGTTAGTTTTTTAGGTAGAGCACAAACATCTTCTGAAAATTGGAAAACACTGAGTTTGATTGAATATGAGAAGTCTTCTGACGAATACGGAGAAATTTATGTTCCAAATTTCGGGACAGAGATCAAAAACTTGGAAGGTAGGGAAATAGAATTGTCCGGTTACATTATTCCGTTTGAAGGAATGTTCAAACCAGATCATCTGATCATATCTTCGGTTCCCGTAGCCTCATGTTTCTTTTGTGGTGGCTCTGGACCTGAGTCTGTAGCAGAAGTAGACCTGAAGGAATCAGTGAAATACACAGCGAAAAAAGTTACTATTAAGGGAAAATTGAAACTAAACAGTACGGACGTAGATCAACTCATGTATATCCTTGAGGAGGCTACTATGGAAACCAATTAATTATGAAATACTTATCAATACTAGCAGTCGCAATCCTTGCGATTTCATGTTCTCCGAAAGCTGAGAAAGAGGAAGCAGTCGACTTAAAAACTCAAGTCATGGAAGTGCATGACGAAGTGATGCCAAAAATGGGAGACCTAAGAGCTGTGAGAATGAAGCTGGAAGCGAAGGTAGGTACTGCTGATTCTGCTATGGCTCAAGAGTATGCCGAAGCAGTAACCCGCATTAAGCAAGCAAATGAAAATATGATGGTTTGGATGAGAAATTTTAACCCAAATCCAGAAGGGTCACAGGAAGAGATTGATGCTTATTTAAAAGATCAATTGAAATCAATCGAGCAAGTGAAGATTGATATGTTTGAATCCTTGGAAGAAGGAAAAAAGCTTACTGAGTAAGCTCTTCTTTTGCGCATTTCAACATCCAAGAGCTTACTGCATTGACGGGAGTAAGTCCTGCGTTGTTCCCCCAGGAGTTCGTTACGTAAGTAATGATCTCTGCTATTTCTATAGGATCGAGAGTCTTATTTGCTGGCATCATTTGGTTGTAGACAACTCCATTTACAGAAATTTCACCTTGTTGTCCATTCTTAATCAAACAAGCTGCTCGTTTCAGATCTGCTAGAAGGTAATCAGATCCTGCAAGTGGGGGATATAAACGAGCCAACCCTTGACCTTCAGCCCCATGGCAGTTGGCGCAATTGGCTTTGTATAGAGACATTCCCTGCACAATATATTGTTCTAAGCGAATCTGAGTATCACGATCGATGGATTCTCCGACTTGATTCTTAGAGCCAGAACTGGTACAAGAAAAAAAAACAATAGTCAGTAGAAGTAACGAGAAGTTAAAGCCTTTTGTCATTGTGCTTTGGAGGTCAACCTGCCTATGTCTTTAATGAGAATATCTACTTGCTCTGGTATGGTACCATCGTATACTCCTCTAATCCTTCGCTTTTGATCAATCAAAAGAAATGCTCCACTGTGAATAAATCCACCCGGCGCAGTATCGTCCTCATTGGCTACCACCATATAGCTTTTCTCACCGATTTCGTAAATCTCCTCCTTATCCCCAGTCACGAAATGCCAAGTAGCAGAACTCACTCCCAGTCTATCTGCAAAATCAGCTAGCAGCGCTACAGTGTCATACTCTGGATCAATGGAATGAGATAAGATTCCAACTTCAGGGTTGTTTTGATAGAGCTCATATACTCGAAGCATTTGCTGCTTCATCACAGGGCAGATGGTAGGGCACGAGGTGAAGAAAAAATCAGCGACATAAACTTGACCATCGAAGGTTTCATTGGTGACAATTGAGCTGTCCTGATCTACAAAGGCAAAGTCTTTGATCGTGTGGTAGATGGTGTCAGTAGGATTTCCATCAGCATCTTTAATGATTTCGGATCTGCCCAAAATGGGTAATTCATAAGTCGTACTGACCTTATCACAGGCACTAAGTAGTAAGACCGAAAGGGTAATGAGTAGGAATTTATTCATGAGATTTATTTCTTATGCGTTTATATATTTTGATAGCGAGCATGAGGATCACACCGAACAAAAGAATCCCAACGGTGCCCCATATCCAGCTCATTTGATTTTTCACCACGATCAAGAAGACGATGGCTACCAAAAAAACAGTTGCCACTTCGTTCCATATTCTTAATTGATTCGAAGTGTATTTAGTTTCTCCTTTTTGCAATTCTTTATAAAGCCAGTGACATGATCCATGATAGAGATATAGGCAAAAAACGAATGTTAATTTCAAATGCATAAATGGCATTTTTAGCCAACTTGGCTGTAAGATGATTAGCCAAGCACCAAAAATCAAAGTGATGATGGCAGAAGGCCAGGTGATCCCTAACCAAAGTCTCTTTGACATTAGGGACAGTTGGTTACTTAATATGGTTCGCTCAGGTTCACTTTTCTGCAAAGCTTCAGACTGGTAAATAAACAACCTCACAATATAGAATAGCCCTGCGAACCAGGTGACAATAAATATGATATGGAGCGCTTTGAGGTATAAATAGTCCATTAGTTGAGACTTTTTGCAACTAAATCTTATTAGAATTACGTTGTGCTATCTGAAGTGCAAAAATGCAACCTTGCTATAGACTTATCAAACTTTTCTGAGATTAGCGTAAACCCCCATTTGAGTAATGAGTGACACTACTAAATTATGGTATTTTGAAGATGTCGATTTGTTCGAAGTTCTTTGCCCTACTAAGACACCAGGCTTGGAAGAAGCTCATAGTCCAAACATTTTTAAGAAGGACGAGTACATCTATTTCCCGGATCAGCCTTCACTTAATATTTACATGATTGCCGAAGGGCGAGTGAAGATTGGGAGTTATTTAGACGATGGCAAAGAGATCATTAAAGCAATACTCGGGAAAGGGGAAATCTTCGGTGAATTGGCACTTGCAGGGGAAGAAAAGAGAAGTGATTTTGCTCAAGCTATGGACGGTGCTACTCGGGTTTGCCCAATGACTATTGAGGGGCTGAAGGAGCTGATGGTTGACAATCAGCAATTGAGTCTTAAGATTTTCAAAATCATGGGATTCAGAATGCGCAAAATGGAGCGGAGGATTGAAGCCTTGGTATTCAAAGATGCCCGGTCTAGAATCGTGGATTTTCTGAAAGAAATGGCGGAGGAGAAAGGTCAGAAAGTAGGTTTCGAGACGATGATCAAAAATCATTTAACCCATAAAGATATTGCCAGTCTTACCGGTACCTCCAGGCAGACGGTAACGACCATTCTCAATGAATTGCGCGAGGATAATATTATCAATTTTGATAGAAGAAGAATTCTTATTCGAGATATGGACAAGCTCAAATAAGTTTTGATGCGCTATGTCGGGAAGTTGACCAGTGTCATTGTCGTTTCTTGCGTTGGAGAAGTTAAAATTGAGTTTATGAAAAAATTACTGACACTAATCATCTTTCTAGCCGCTGTTCAAGCTAAAGCACAAGACAATCTTCAAGTCTATACTCCATCGATTCTATTTGATAAGGGAGAGTGGGAATTCAAGAGTTTTCAGAACTTATATACACAGAAGAAGTCCTTTGATCTGGATGGTGGATTTGGAAAGACTGCTGCAGCTGCTGAGGCTGAAGTGTTTTTCACTTCAATTAATCAGTTCCTCTACGGAATCAATGATCAGATAAATGTTGGTTTGGATGTTTGGGTAAATCATACGGCACTTCCTTTCGGTGGAAGCAGAGAGTCGCAGACTGGGATATCGATGGCAGGACCTAAAATCAAGGTGGCTCCTTTCAAATCCCTCCAGAGATTATCTATTCAATCGAGTTATCTATTC
>CAYGPP010000009.1:0-53202 GCA_964351885.1 uncultured Marinoscillum sp. | reverse complement strand
TAGTTATAGTCACCGCTATACTTTGAGATATCAAAATATACCGACCCGTTTGATTCGTAGGCTAAACCTTTCTCGATCAGGGTTTCAATCATATCGATTTGTTCCATCAAATGACCTGTGGCAGATGGCTCAATATCTGGTTTAAGTGTATTGAAATCTTGCATTACCTGATGAAAATCGTTGGAATAGCGCTGTACTATTTCCATTGGTTCCAGATTTTCGAGTACCGCTTTTTTGGAAATTTTATCTTCACCAGAATCCAACAAATGACCTACATCCGTGATATTTCTGACATATCGTACTTTATAGCCTATATAAGTCAAGTAACGATAGATCACATCAAAAGACATAAAGGTCCGGACATTACCTAAATGAACATCGCTATAGACAGTAGGCCCACAGACATACATCCCCACATGCGGAGGATTCAGAGGCTCAAATATTTCCTTTTGCTTAGTCAGTGAGTTTAAGACTCGGAGCTTTCCGATCATGAAGTTGTTAATTTTTAGTCCTGATTATGACGAACTTAGCCGCCAAAAGTTTGTTTTTCGCAATTTGAAAAGACTATTTTTTCTATTAGCTTTGCCGCAAATATAGAATTAAGGTTCGAGGGGACGACAGTCCCCTCTTTTTATTCGCAATAAGTTGATTACGCAACAACCCATAGAGTCTGAAATTGAGCAATTTGTTTCTGAGATTATCGCAGATGATCAAGAACTTTTTGTTGTGAAGGTGATTTTGAAGGGTCATGTTGGCAATCAAAAGCTTTTAATACTTCTAGATGGTGATAAAGGAGTCTCCATTGAGCAGTGTAGTAAAGTGAGTAGGGCTTTAGCAGAAATATTAGAAGAGAAGGAGATTTTCTCTGAAAAATATATGCTAGAAGTATCCTCTGCAGGGTTAGACTTCCCACTTCAAAATATACGTCAGTATAGGAAGAATGTAGGAAGAGACCTGAAAGTTGATCTTAAAGACGGTTCAGTTTTGAAAGGGGAATTAATTGAAGTTAAAGCTGAATCAATACTCTTGAAAGAATCTCTAAAAAAAGAGACTCAAGAGCATGAGATCAGATTTGAAGAAATAAATAAATCAATGGTATTAGTGTCATTTAAGTAAATAATGGAAACTGGAATTTTAATAGACTCGTTTGCAGATTTTGCCAGAGGCAAAAACATTGATCGTCCTACGATGATCCGAATTTTAGAGGATGTTTTTAGAACGATGATTCGCAAAAAGTATCAAACGGACGACAACTTCGATATCATTATCAATACGGATAAAGGAGATTTGGAAATTTGGAGGTTTAGAGAAATTGTTGATGATAACTCAGAAGATATTTGGGATCATGATAAGATCAGTCTAACTGATGCTAGAAAAATAGAGCCTGATTTCGAAATAGGTGAAGAGGTTTCTGAAGAGATAAAACTTGAGGATTTCGGAAGAAGAGCAGTAATGACAGCTCGTCAAACGCTTATTCAGAAGATTAAGGATCTTGAAAAAGATGTTTTGTTTCAGAAGTATAAGGATTTAGTAGGAGAAGTAATTCAGGGAGAAGTTTACCAGACTTTGAGTCGTGAAATCTTGCTTATTGATGGGGAGGGTAACGAACTGAGTGTTCCTAAATCTGAGCAGATCCCAAAAGATCGATACCGAAAAGGAGATTCAGTAAGAGCCATTGTAAGTCATGTTGATATGGTCAATGGAAATCCTAAGATTATACTTTCTAGGACATCACCAATTTTCTTGGAGCGTTTGTTTGAAAGTGAAGTACCAGAGGTATATGATGGTTTAATCACTATTAAAAATGTGGTAAGAGAACCAGGAGAACGAGCCAAGGTTGCCGTAGAATCCTATGATGATAGAATTGATCCAGTAGGAGCCTGCGTAGGGATGAAAGGGTCAAGAATTCACTCAATTGTACGTGAGCTTCAGAATGAAAATATTGATGTGATCAATTTCACTGATAATCTCGAGCTATTTATAGCTAGAGCTTTGAGCCCAGCTAAGATTGTAAGCATGAAAATTAGTGAAGAGAAGGATAGGGTTTCTGTATTTCTGAAGCCAGATCAAGTATCTTTGGCCATCGGAAAGGGCGGTCAAAACATCAAATTAGCCTCAAGGCTGGTAGGATTGGAAATAGACGTGTTCAGAGAGTTGGACGGGGTAGAAGATGAAGACGTCAACTTGGATGAGTTTGCGGATGAGATCGAAAGCTGGGTTATTGACGAGTTGAAAAGGATTGGATTAGATACTGCGAAGAGTGTTATTAAGCTTTCAGCAGAAGAGTTGGTGAGGAGAACAGATCTTGAAGAAGAGACCGTACAGGATGTACTTGGTATTCTGAGACAAGAATTTGAATAAACACACCAGCAAATAATAGTAGAGTAGAATTAATTATATGGCAGAAGAGAAAACTTATCGATTAAGTCAGATTGCTAGAAAACTCAATGTGGGGAGAGGTACGATCTTGGATTATCTATCTGGGAAAGGCTTCGATGTGGACAGTAGTCCAAACTCCAAAATAACAGAGGAGCAACACGCTTTGCTTTCAAAGGAATTCGCTTCCTCTGCCATGGAGAAGGAAGAAGCCTCTACGCTTACTATTGGCACTAAGCCTGATGAGGTAATTAGCGCTGCTGAAGTGATTAAGAATGAAAAAGTGTCTGATGAGGAGATTCTCATCAAAGACAATAATATCATTACTGAAACTCCAGCTCCTAAGCCTGTTGAATCAAAGCCAGAAAAGAAATCTGATGATATCAGTGACCTCATCGGAAGGCAAAAACTGGAAGGACCTAAGGTCATAGGTAAGATAGATCTTGAACCAAAGAGAGCCACCAAAAAGGAAGAGCCGAAACAAGAATTATCTAAAGAGCAGAAACCTGAAAAGGTAGAACCAAAGGAAGAAAAGCCTGCTGTAGTCGAAGATCCGAAGGAAGAGGTTAAAAAGGAGGATGCTCCACAGCCTGAGAAACCAAAAGAGGTTGAGACTCCTAAAGTTGTAGTAGCAGAAAAGCTTGAGGAAAAAACTGCTGAGCCGGAAAACAAGACTATTGAAGCCAAAGCGGATTCTCTCAAAGGGTTGACTGTTCTTGGTAAAATTGAGCTTCCTAAAGAAAATAAAAAGCCAAAACCTGTGGCCAGTTCTGATGAACGTAAGGACAGGAAAAAACGGCCAAGAAAAAGAATTAACAGTCCAGCACCTGGAGGAAGACCAAGTGACAACAGAACTCCTAGACCTCCTCAAGGAGGAAGAGGGCCGAAGAGAGACACAAGGAAAACAGAAGAACTTTCCGATAAGGAAATCCAGGATAAAATTAAGGCAACACTTGCCAAATTATCAGGAGGTAAGTCTAGCGGTACAGGAAGATCATCCAAATATAGAAAAGACAAAAGATCAGCAAAAGCCGATCTTGAAGAAGAGAGATTACAAGCAGAACAAGAGGAAGCAAAAATCCTTAAAGTAACGGAGTTCATTTCAGCGAGTGATCTGGCTTCATTGATGGACGTTTCTGTTAACGATGTGATTTCTACATGCATGTCACTGGGGATGTTTGTATCTATCAATCAGAGATTGGATGCAGAATCAATTACTGTTATAGCAGATGAATTCGGTTTTGAAATAGAGTTTACCTCTGAAGATGACGATATCGAGATTGAAGAGCAGGTAGATGAAGCGTCTGACTTACATGACAGAGCGCCAATTGTGACCATAATGGGTCACGTCGATCATGGTAAAACGTCACTACTAGATTTTATCAGGGATTCAAAAGTTACTGAAGGTGAAGCTGGTGGTATTACTCAGCACATTGGTGCTTATGATGTAATGACAGAAACTGGTAAACGTGTAGCATTTTTGGATACTCCAGGTCACGAGGCATTTACAGCGATGAGAGCCCGTGGGGCGAAGCTTACTGATATTGCAATAATCGTGATTGCTGCAGATGATGCTGTAATGCCTCAAACAAAAGAGGCAATCAACCACGCACAAGTTGCGGGTGTACCAATCGTAATTGCTATAAACAAAGTGGATAGGCCGAATGCTAATCCAGATAAGATTAAGGAAGAACTTTCGCAGATAAACATCCTTGTGGAAGATTGGGGCGGCAAGTATCAGTGTCAGTTAGTTTCTGCTAAGACAGGAGAAGGGATTGATGACCTACTAGAAAAAGTTCTTTTAGAAGCTGAAATCTTGGAGCTTAAAGCAAATGCAGATAAGCCTGCTGTTGGTTCAGTCATTGAATCGACTCTTGATAAAGGAAGAGGTTATGTTACTACCATGATGGTTCAAGCTGGAACTATGAAAGTTGGAGATGTAGTATTAGCTGGATCAAACTTTGGTAAGGTCAAAGCAATGTTTGACCACCGAGGAAAGAAGCTGACAAATGTGGGCCCTTCTACTCCAGTATTGATGCTTGGTTTGGATGGTGCTGCTCAGGCTGGTGATAGATTTAATGTAATGGAATCTGATCGCGAAGCTCGTGAGATTGCTACCAAACGTGAGCAAATCCAACGTGAGCAATCAATCAGAACTAAGAAGCATATTACGCTTGATGAAATCGGTAGACGATTGGCAATTGGAAGTTTCAAAGAGCTTAACGTCATTGTTAAAGGAGACGTTGATGGATCAATCGAAGCACTTTCCGATTCATTATTGAAACTCTCTACCGAAGAAGTTCAAGTCAACATTATTCATAAAGGTGTTGGACAGATATCCGAAGCTGATGTGCACTTGGCGTCTGCATCTGATGCGGTTATTATCGGATTCCAGGTGAGACCGTCTACTGGTGCTCGTAGCTTGGCAGTGAATGAAGAGATAGAAATGAGACTCTATTCGATTATTTACGATGCGATTAATGATGTTAAAGATGCCATGGAAGGTATGCTTGAACCTGCTCTAGAAGAGGTCATCACTGGAAACATCGAGGTAAGGGAAGTCTATAAAATTACTAAAGTCGGAACTGTAGCAGGTTGCTATGTAACAGAAGGTACAGTGAAACGATCTAATAAAATTCGACTTGTTCGTGATGGAATCGTCGTTCACACAGGTGAGATTAATCAACTGAAGCGCTTCAAAGAAGATGTCGCAGAAGTGAAGCAATCTTATGAATGTGGAGTTTCCATAAAAAAATTCAACGATATTTTAGAAGGTGATATCATTGAAGGCTTCACGGAAAAAGAAGTGAAGAGAACACTTTAAAAAGAGGTGATTAATTGCACTTTAAGGGGCAGATCTGGATAACGGACCTGCCTTTTTTGATTTTTGACGAAAGTCATACCTTCAAGTGACGTGCGAGCTTTCTTATTTCCAATGGATGATTCAAATTTAATCTTATATCCTTTGATCGGAGTTTTCATTAAGTTTAAAAGCTCAATAAAATTCACCCCATGGAATCTAACCTCTCAAATGCTGCTTCCCTTTTAGGAATTGGTATGATTACGGTTTTTTTAGTATTATTTCTAGTAGTAGTTACTGGGAAAATTCTGATCCGAGTCGTGAATCGGTTTGCCAAAGAAGTTGAATCACAGATTAGCAACAGCACCAACCCCAAGCATATTGCCGCTATTACAGCTGCCGTAGAGGTATTCACTAATGGCAAAGGAAAAATAACCAACATTGAAAATAGTAAATAGCATGGCAAAGGAAGTAGGCTTAGGACTTGTGTATCGTGACATGTGGCAATCATCAGGGAAGTATGTTCCTCGTGTAGATCAGCTCGTAAGAGTAGCCGAACCGATCATTGAGATGGGTTGTTTTCGAAGGGTAGAAACCAATGGAGGAGGATTTGAGCAGATCAATTTACTCTATGGAGAAAATCCTAATACTTCAGTCAGGAAATGGACACAGCCATTTAATGATGCCGGTATTGAAACCCATATGCTAGAACGAGGATTGAATGGACTAAGAATGTATCCAGTTCCAAGAGATGTGCGTCGCTTGATGTTCAAGTTGAAAAAACTTCAAGGAACAGATATTGCTAGGTCATTTGATGGGCTCAATGATACCAATAATTTGAAGCTCTCCATCGACTATGCTAAGGAAGGCGGCATGATCGCTCAAGCATGTCTTTGTATCACGCACTCTAAGCTTCATACAGTAGATTATTATCTCAAAATGGCAGAAACGCTCATTGAGATGGGTGCTCAAGAGATTTGCATTAAGGACATGGCTGGAATAGGCCGGCCGTCCTCAATGGGAAAACTGGTCAAGGGAATTAAAGCAATCAAGAGTATTCCTATCACATATCATGGTCACTCCGGGCCAGGGTTTTCAGTCACTTCATCTCTGGAAGCGGCCAGAGGAGGTGCAGACTTTATAGATGTAGGTATGGAACCACTTTCTTTCGGTACTGGTCATGCAGATTTATTAACAGTACATGAAGTACTGCGTGATGCTGGGTTTAGTGTTCCAGATATCAACATGAAGGCTTATATGCAAGCTAGATCGCTTACTCAGGAGTTCATTGATGATTTTTTAGGGCATTATATTAATCCTAAAAACCGTTTAATGAACTCTCTATTAATAGGCCCTGGATTACCAGGTGGGATGATGGGAAGCCTAATGGCAGATTTGGAGAATAATTTGAAGAGTATCAATAAATGGAAGGAAAAAAATAGCCTTCCTACTATTACACAAGATGACCTGCTCGTTAAACTTTTTGATGAAGTTCAGGAGATTTGGCCTCAAATGGGATATCCTCCATTAGTCACACCGTTTAGTCAGTATGTAAAAAATGCGGCGCTCGTAAATGTGATGCAAATGGAAAAGGGTAAAGAAAGGTGGTCTCTACTAGATGATAATACTTGGGATATGCTATTGGGTAAATCAGGAAAGGTACCAGGAAACCTCTCACAAGAACTTAAAAATCTGGCAGCTGAACAAAATCGAGAATTTTTCAAAGGCGACCCCCAAGATCTGCAGCTTGATGCATTGGATGAGTATCGTGAAAAAATGAAAGCTCATGGTTGGGAAACGGGAAAAGATGAGGAAGAGCTGTTTGAATATGCCATGCACCCTCAACAATATGAAGCTTATAAGTCGGGTAAAGCAAAGACAGATTTTAATGCTGATTTGACTAAGCGTCAACAAGAGAAGGAATTACCAGTTTCCACCTCCACCATATTGAACCATCAACCTACCAAACTTGATTTGGATGTAAACGGCGAGAAGTATGCAGTAACTGTATCTTACGGTGACACTCTACCAAACGCGCAGGCATCCGCACCTTCAGCTGATATTCCAACACCTACTGGAGTAGCCACCAAAGAAATATTGGCGCCATTGGAGGGAAAAATTTATTTGACCAAGGATGCAGGAGAGCGACCAGTAAAAGTGGGTGATCAGATTAAGTCAGGCGACATTGTGTGCTATATCGAGGCTATGAAGGTGACTAATGCAGTAAAGTCAGATGTGGATGGAACTGTAGTCGATGTTTTAATCAAAGAGGGTGATGATGTGTATGATGATGACGTACTTATAAAGCTCTCATAATTTGGAACTTCTAGAGAAATTGTATCAAATGACCGCCATCCAAAGTATTTTGGATGAGCCACAGATATTGTTGATGACAGCCATCGCTTGTTTTCTGCTATATCTGGGAATTAAGAAGCAATACGAGCCTTTATTGTTAGTGCCAATAGCTTTTGGGATGCTGTTGGCAAATTTGCCTGGTGGGCAGATGGGAGTTGTGAAAATTGATGAAAGTCTCACGCTTTATCAAATAGCTCATGAACATGGAATCATGAATTTCCTTTATTATTCTTTGATTAAAACCGGGTTTTTACCTCCTATTATTTTCTTAGGCGTTGGAGCTCTGACTGATTTCGGCCCCATGCTTAGGAACCTGAAGTTGGCCTTTTTTGGAGCAGCAGCGCAGATAGGTATATTCACGGTTCTTATTTCTGCCATTGCGTTTGGCTTTGACTTGAAAGAAGCTGCTGCACTTGGCATCATAGGAGGAGCAGATGGACCTACTGCCATATATACTACCATTAAACTAGCTCCGCATTTATTAGGTCCAATCGCTATTGCAGCATATTCATATATGGCATTAGTACCTGTGATTATTCCACTGGTTGTAAGGTTTACCACCACCAAAAAGGAATTGCTTATCAATATGAAGCAACAGGACAAGTTGTTCCCTTCGAAAACACCAATTAAAAATATTCAAACGTTAAAAATATTGTTCCCGATTGCGGTGGGCATTTTGGTTGCTCTTTTGGTTCCTTCATCTGTGCCATTGATTGGAATGCTGATGTTTGGAAATCTTATTAAAGAAATAGGAGTTTCAGTAGGGCGGTTGCACCACGCAGCATCAGATACCATACTTAATGCAGCTACGATTTTCCTTGGCCTTTCGGTTGGTGCTACGATGACCGTTAAAGCGTTTTTGAATACCGAAACTATTTTGATCATTGTGGGCGGATTCATCGCATTTGCGATCTCTATAACGGGTGGAATTTTCGCAGTGAAGGTCTATAACCTATTTGCAAAAAAGAAGATCAACCCTTTGATAGGAGCTACTGGATTAAGTGCCGTCCCTATGGCCTCACGTGTAGCAAATGAGATTGCCCTGAAGCATGACCCTTCAAATCATCTTTTGCAGTATGCTATGGCTAGTAATATTTCTGGAGTCATTGGTTCAGCAGTAGCAGCAGGTGTTCTGATTAGTTTCTTAGGAGGATAATAATACAGTATACTTCAGCTGTTGTAGATCATTTTCTTGATCGAATTCTATTTGAAAATATTTCTGAATTCATAGCTTTGCCATTCAATTAAAATTGCCACATGCAGCCCCTTTACAAGAGAATTTTACTGATGATTTTTGTTCTATTGATGCTAGCTCAAGTATTTCCCGGAGAGCGTCCTGAAGTCATCACAGAGAATCCTTCAGATATTCACAATGAGTTGTTGATCTCATCAGAGGTGAGTACTATTCTAAAAGGCTCCTGTTATGATTGTCACTCTAACGAGACCAATTACCCATGGTACACCAATGTTGTGCCTATTTCTTGGCTTATTAATCATGATGTAGAAGAAGGAAGAGGTGAGCTTAATTTCTCAAATTGGGCTGAGTATTCGGATAAACGTAAGCACCACAAATTGGATGAGTTGATAGAGGAGGTACAAGAGGGTGAAATGCCAATGGAAGCTTATACTGTAATACATCAAGGGTCAAAATTGGATGATGGGCAAATAGCGGCTTTGACCAAATGGGCAAAAGAGGAAATGGCAAAAATCAACATAGCGGAGTAGGCACAAAAAAAGCGACCAGAGGTCGCTTCCATTTTCTAGGTAGGCTTCCAATTAGAGATTGAAAGCCTTTTTTATTGCTTCGGTATAATCAAGCTTTTCCCAAGTGAAGGTTTCGAAAGTCATTGTCTTAGTTTCACCTTCTCCATTTGTAAAGTCTCTAGTTACTTTTTCGGATTTTCGACCCATGTGGCCATATGCGGCAGCATCCTGATACATTGGATTTCTTAATTTCAGACGAGTCTCTATTCCATATGGAGTCATGTCAAAGATTTGCTCTACTTTTTTTGCGATTTCTCCGTCGGTAAGAGAAATATTGGCTGTGCCATAAGTATCTACAAAAATCCCCATAGGTTCTACTACACCAATTGCGTAGGACACCTGAACCAAAACTTCTTTACATAACCCTGCTGCTACAAGGTTTTTAGCAATATGACGGGTGGCGTATGCTGCAGATCTATCAACTTTGGAAGGGTCTTTGCCCGAAAATGCTCCGCCCCCGTGAGCTCCTTTTCCTCCGTAAGTATCAACGATAATTTTTCTTCCAGTGAGTCCCGCATCACCATGAGGGCCACCTATTACGAATTTGCCGGTTGGATTGATGTGAAACTTAATGTCTTCAGTAAAAAGTTTTTGAATTTCAGAGGAGAGCTGAGCTTTCACCCGTGGGATCAATAGAGTGACGATATCTTCTTTGATTTTGGCAAGCATTTTAGCTTCCTCATCAAAATCATCATGCTGAGTAGAGAGTACTATCGCCACTATTTTTACCGGTTGATTGTCATCAGAGTATTCAATAGTGACTTGAGATTTTGCATCCGGTCTTAGATAGGGAATTTCGCTTCCATCTCTTCTCATAGCTGCCAATTCGATCAGCATGCGATGAGAAATATCTAATGCCAAAGGCATATAGTTTTCTGTTTCGTCGGTTGCATACCCGAACATCATTCCTTGGTCACCAGCACCTTGGAGTTTTGGATCTAGTTTATCTACTCCTTGGTTAATATCAGGTGATTGTTCGTGAATGGCAGAAAGGATACCACACGAAGTGGCTTCAAACATGTATTCAGATTTAGTGTATCCGATCTTGCGGATAACATCTCTTGCCAAATTTTGGACATCCAAGTAAGTCTTAGATTTTACTTCTCCTGCTAAGACCACCTGGCCAGTTGTCACTAAAGTTTCACAGGCCACTTTGGACTGAGGGTCGAAAGCTAAAAAGTGATCAACTAATGAGTCGGAAATTTGATCTGCTATCTTATCTGGGTGACCTTCTGATACAGACTCTGAAGTAAACAAGTATGACATATGATATTACTTTATGGGCTGGCAAATTTATGATTTTAACCCAATTCCTGTTAATGATTTATGAGAAATGACCGATACAAAACACCGTCGGTATTTTATGTAGGTCGAATTCGCTTTTTTTCCACGCTCTGACTGTTTGGGTAAGAATAAATTCTTTTGCTCCAAAGACATCTGAAGAGACACTAAGCAGCGTATGATTGTCTAGGTGATCAAGCAAGTCATCCATCAGATTCATATTGCGAAAAGGTGTTTCCATGAAGACCTGTGTATACTTAGTATTGTTTAGGTGTGTCTGTAGCCCCTTAATTCTCGCTATTCGCTCTGCCTTCTGGATTGGCAAATAGCCGTTAAAGCTAAATTGCTGACCACTGAATCCCGAGTTGATCACCGCTGTTTGAATAGAAGAAGGACCAGGTAGCGGAACTACTTGAAGTCCATGCTGATGTGCAAATTTGATAGCTAAACTTCCAGGATCGGCTAACCCCGGTAAGCCAGCCTCTGACATAATACCTACATTTTTACCTTGAACCACTTCTTGCATCAGTTCATGAACCATTTCTGGAGTAGTCTTTTTATCGAGCTGCTCAAAGGTGAGTGAAGGAATGTCTAGGCCAAGTTTTAGACTGCTTATAAATCTTCGCGCAGTTCGAATATTTTCGACCAGATAGTACTCTGTATTTTTTACAATGTCGATAACCATTGGTGCTAGAAAATTGGCATCATTGCTTTCTGATAAATATGTTGGGATCAGATAGATTTTTCCTTTGTCCATGTTAATTTGATGTAGAGAGAAATTTTGAAACTAGCTGTATGAGCTCTTTCGGATTTTCAGCATGAACCCAATGTCCTGCGTCTTCCACCATGGCTATACTCGCTTTTGGAAAGTGCTTTTTGATCAATACTTGATCCGAGGATTTGATATAATCACTTTTGGCTCCACCTATGAATAAAGTGTTATTTGAGAAAATCATCCCAAGAGGCAATGGCTTTCCTATTTCTGCGATATTCTTTTCGATAATTTTCAAATTGATTTTCCAGATGAATTTTCCTTCCTCACGAGCAAGATTTTTCAATATGAACTGTCGCACCCCAAAGTTTTTGATGATTTCAGACATTTGCTCATCCGCTTCCTTACGGCTGCTTAGTTTTTCTAAATTCACTGAGTGAAACCCCTCAAAAATCTGCTGATGATGAGGTGGATATTCACGTGGGCTGATATCAACAACTATCAGCTGGTTAACTAATTCTGGATACGTCGTAGCAAAGGTCATCGCCACTTTCCCGCCCATCGAATGTCCAAGCAGATTGATTGAATCCAAATTTTCGCCTGCCATCAATTCTTTGATGTCATTAGCCATTGCTTTGTAATTCATTTCATCACTGTGATCTGAATGACCATGGTTCCGAAGATCTATAAGAAAGACCTCATTACTCAAAGCGAGCTCTTTCCCGACTGTTAACCAATTGTCCAAGGAGCCAAATACTCCATGAAGGATAAAAAGTGGAGCGCCTTCTCCTAGTTTTCTGAAGTTAAGTTTCATTCTATTATGCTTTCTGAAGTTTTCTCAGGTACATCTGAATCGTATTTTCTAGGCCATAGTAGAGCGCATCAGCGATTAAGGCATGACCTATGGAAACCTCTTTTAGTTCGGGAACATTTGTATTGAAAAACTCTAGGTTTTGAAGATCAAGATCATGTCCGGCATTGATGCCCAATCCGAGCGAACTTGCTAATCGAGCGGCCGCCGAATACGGTTTAACTGCTTTAGACTTACCTGAGCTGTAGCCCACCGCATAGGGCTCAGTATATAATTCAATTCTATCCGCACCAATTTGTTTCGCTCCTTCTACCATTTTGGTGTCCGGATCGACAAATACGGATACGCGAACACCCCAATTTTTTATTCTGTAAATTAGTTCACTCAGCTTTTCGGAGTGATCTACCGTATTCCATCCTGCGTTTGAAGTAAGCACATCTGGCCCATCGGGAACGAGCGTAGCCTGTGCAGGTCTCGTTTTCTCAATGATCTTCATAAAACGTTCGTCAGGATAGCCCTCAATATTGAACTCTGTTTTGACTGTTTTGCTTAACTCAATCGTATCGCTATACCGGATGTGTCGCTCATCGGGTCTTGGATGGACAGTGATCCCTTGAGCACCAAATCTCTCGCAATCTTTGGCGACCTGAATTACATTAGGGTTATTGCCACCTCTCGCGTTACGTAGAGTTGCAATTTTGTTGATGTTTACACTAAGTTTGGTCATTGAAGTAAAGCCGAATGAGCGGCAAATTTGTTTATAAAAAATAGAACATGAGTCTAAAAACGAAAATAGAGGGAGAGATAAAGCAAGCGATGCTCAATAGGGATAAGGAGCGACTCACGCCTCTTCGTGCTATCAAAGCATTAATCCTTTTGGCAGAATCGGAAAAAGGAGCTTCTGATGGAGTTTCTGAGGATGTGGAAATGAAGCTTTTGATCAAGGCTGCTAAGCAAAGAAAAGATTCATTGGAAATTTATAAAGAGCAAAATCGGCCTGATCTTGCTGAAAAAGAAGCAAGTGAATTGAAGGTCATAGAGGAATTTTTGCCTCAGCAAATGTCGGAAGAGCAATTAGAAACTGAGCTTAGAGAGCTTATCCTACAAGTAGGCGCCACTGGGCCTCAAGATATGGGTAAAGTAATGGGCGTAGCTACTAAGAAATTTGCCGGTAAGGCTGATGGTAAGGCTATCTCAATGCTTACAAAAAAGATATTAGGCTAAGCAGTGAATTATCTTGACATTTTCTTTCTGGTAGTATTCGCAATAGGCGCGATAAAGGGCTATATGAAAGGTCTTATTGTTGAAGTCTTTTCCTTTTTGGCATTTTTCGTTGGTCTTTTTGCAGCTATTGAGTTGACCATACCTATTGCTACAAAATTCTTTAATACCAGTGAGTACTTTCAATTACTCACTGTAGCTGTATTTATCGCTCTTTTTTTAGTTGCTGTCTTAATCATCAATTTGGGAGCCAAGACCATCAAGAAAGTTGTTGATTTGACCTTCTTAGGATTCTTAGATAATATCCTTGGATCCTTAGCTGGAGTATTCAAATGGGCATTTATTGTAAGTGTATTCTTTTGGGTATTTGATAGTATCGGTGTACATCTTCCTGCCGAACAATCTGAGGGATCTATGGTTTTTCCTATTATCGAAGCTTTGGGCCCTAAAACTTTCGCCATCTTGGGAGAAATACTACCATTTTTGCATGACATGATGGATTCACTCAAAGAAATAGGAGGCCAAACAAGCGCTTCCTTCGTCTAATTGTGATTCTTTTTGATTAATTTAATGACACATGGAGATCAAAGAAAAAGACGGATTTAACTACATAGACGAGGGAGAAGGAGAAGTACTCTTATTACTTCATGGACTTTTCGGAGCGCTAAGTAATTGGGATAGAGTAGTTGCAAAGTTTTCTCAGGAGTATCGTGTTATTATTCCTCTTCTTCCCATTTATACCATGCCAGTAAGAGAGGCTGGACTTACAGCTTTGAATAAGTTTGTCGAGGATTTTGTGGTGATGAAGGATCTTAATGAAGTCAATATAATTGGCAATTCATTAGGCGGGCATGTTGGGCTAATATTCACACTTAAGAATGAGACAAAAGTCAAAAGATTGATTCTTACTGGCAGCTCGGGACTCTTTGAGAATGCCATGGGTGGATCCTATCCAAGGAGAGGGTCTTATGAATACATTCAGGAGCGCGTAGCTTATACGTTTTATGATCCTAAAACTGCTACTAAAGAATTGGTAGATGAAGTTTTTGAAACGACTAAGAGTATCCCGAAAGCACTACGAATCGTGGCTATTGCCAAGTCAGCTCAACGTAACAATATGGCTGATGAGATAACAAATATCAAAGCGCCAACGTTGCTTATTTGGGGATTGAATGACACCATCACCCCTCCATACGTGGCACATGAGTTTGATCGCCTGATTCCAAACACAACACTCCGATTTGTAGACAAGTGTTGTCATGCACCTATGATGGAACGTCCTGATGATTTCAACGAGATTCTTTTTGAGTTTTTAAGTCAAGAGATTACTGTATGATAGCAAAAGAGCTGATAAACTATATGATTACTCCACTGAAGCCCGAAGACGATGTGGCCAAAGCCCAGCAGTGGATGGATGAGTTGCGTGTGTCAGAATTGCCAGTAGTCAGCGACAATAAATTCTTAGGCTTTATTAATGAACAGCTGCTTTTTGACGATGCTTTGCCTTATTCTCAGATTGGAGACTATCCATTAGTAGGGGCTAAATGTTTCGTAATGGAAGCCAATCACTATTTTGAAGTTCTGCGCGTGTCAAACGAACAAGACTTTAAAACTATTGCGATACTGGATGATCAAAATGATTTTCGAGGGGTGATTTCTACCCAAGATATCGTAGGAGCATTTGCTAGAAACTCTTCAGTAACAACTCCAGGAGCCATACTAGGCTTACGTCTTAAGATCAATGATTATTCTCTTTCAGAGATTAGTCGAATAGTCGAAATCAATCAGGCAAAGATTCTGAGCAGCTATATTGGACCGCACGCTACTGAGCCTGAGGATTTATTATTGACAATAAAGCTCAATACGGAAGACGTGACCTATATCAAGGTCTCATTGGAGCAAAATGGCTTTGTTGTGGAAGAAATGTTTAGTTCGCGCGACACCACAAACCAAGAACTTGAGCGAATTGACATACTCATGAAATATCTTAAAATATAGCCAGTGAGTAAAATCGCTATTCATGGACGTAGAATTAGAGAAGATTCTGTGATTTACGTCCAAAACATCCTTAGCATTCTTGAAGACCATTCGAGGGAGATTTTTTTGAGTCCAGATATGGCAGAGATAATGGATGGTTTTGGGATCTTTCCTCAGTTTCCTACCTACGAACCAGGAAAAGGTATGGACGCTTATGAGGTAATTCTGAGCTTAGGAGGAGATGGGACACTGCTCGATACACTTACACATGTAGGATCAACGCAAATACCAATACTGGGAATCAATCTAGGGCGACTTGGTTTCTTGGCGGTTATTTCGAAAGAGAACATCGCTGTTGCCTTGGAAGCGTATTTTGATGGTAAATACCAGTATGACGATCGATCGTTGTTACTGCTTGAAAATCCTTCTGATGATTTTGTAGGTAGTCCATTTGCAATGAATGAATTTGCTATTCTCAGGAAGGATACTTCCTCAATGATCGTGGTTAAATGCTACGTGGATGGTGAGTTTCTAAACACATACTGGGCAGATGGATTAATGGTAGCTACCCCTACTGGATCTACTGGGTATTCGCTGAGTTGTGGAGGGCCAGTAATTATGCCTAACACAAAAAACTTTATTATCACGCCAATAAGTCCACATAACCTGAACGTCAGGCCGCTTATCATTCCTGAAAACAGTGAGCTCACTCTGGTTGTGGATTCGTCTGACCCTTCTTATCAGGTATCTATGGATTCTAGATCTGAGTCAGTTGATGAAATTTTGGAGTTTAAATTACGAAAAGCTCCTTTTGTATGTAGGCTTGTTAAGATTAATGGAAGTTCATTCTTGGATACATTAAGAAGTAAACTCACTTGGGGGTTGGATAAGAGAAACTGATATTTATACCTTAATTCTGCGTAACACCAGTATCTTCGCACATTAACTCTACCTAGATGAAAGCAAAAAGTTTAATATCTGCCTTAATGATGCTACTAATAATGGTAGTAGCCATAGATGCAGAGGCTCAGCGTGGAAGCAAATACCAGAAGCAAAAACAAAGGAATAAGAAAATGTCAAAATACCATGGCGGTTCCGTCGGTGGTAAATTCAGACCTTACCAATTCGCTTCTTTCAATATCAACGCACTTAACTATTATGGTGATTTAGCCCCTGTGAATAAGGCGGCAAGTACAGATGTCTCATTTACAAGACCAGGCTTTGGAGGTAATGTTGGTTACAAATTTTCTTCGCGTGGTGCTGTTCGAGCAGGATTTAACTATGGCCGTATTAAGGGAGATGACATTACATCCGACCCTGCTGATCCTGATTCATATGGACGATATCTAAGAAATGCTAGCTTTAGAAGTGATATCAAAGAGTTTCATATGGGCTTTGAGTGGTATTTCTTACCGAATTATGGCGGTCCAAACGTTAGAAAGCCTTTGAATTTTTACATTTTTATTGGGGCGGCATTATTCCATCATGAACCTAAGGGTCTTGTTCCGGAATTTGACCATACTCTTGGTGGCAATGAAAGTAATATTCCTGCTCCTCAAGCAGGAGATTGGGTCTCTTTGAGGAAGCTTGGAACCGAGGGGCAATTAATTGATGGTTCCGGCGTTAAGAAATACAGTCCAATTCAGTTCTCTGTTCCTTTAGCTCTTGGAGTAAAATTAAGACTACCTGGGCCATTTGATTTGGGGTTAGAATTTGGATACAGATATTTATTTACAGATTATATAGATGATGTGAGTGGGAGCTATGTTCCTTTTGATCAGTTTTCAGACCCTCTGGCAAGAATCATGTCCGACAGAAGTGCAGAGCCAATTGCAGCATGGAGTGGTACCAGTAGGGCAGGTGTAAATGTGGCACCCAATACACTAGCAGATGGTGTTCCTTACTTCGGAGCAGTTGATCTTGGGGGAGGGAGAATTTCACCAGAGCTACCATCAAAAAGAGGCAACCCTGAAGATAATGACATGATTTTCATGACTACATTAAAGCTTACAATGCTGTTAGGCCAATCAGAGAAGTCATCTGGCAAATTCAGATAATCAATTGACAAGAATACTTCTTTACATTCTTTTATTCATTCCGTTTTTATGCCAATCTCAGTTTTTGGAGTTTGGTGGAGGGATTGGTGCTGCCAATTACACTGGAGACCTTAACGGGGTACCACAGTTGTTAGAAAGCAGACTGATGGGTAGTGCTATTTATAGAATGAATTTTTCTGATGTGTTGAGTGTACGTTTCTCGGGCTCTGCAGGGAGAATTTCGGGGAATGATCAAAATCCAGTTGACATTTTAGGAGAATTTCGAGATCATAGTTTTAGCCACCTGCTCATTGAAGGGAGTATGGCATTTGAATATCACTTCTTAAGTTATCGTTCCAATAAGCAGAGAAATAAGATAGCACCTTATGCGATGCTCGGATTTGGATTCACTAATGTGAGAAATGTTCAAAGAACATACGCAGACTTTAATAACCTACAACCCGTTATCCCGATGGGAGGGGGCATTAAATATCTCTTATCAAAGCGACTTACACTTACCGGCGAAATGGGAGCTAGGAAAACATTCTTTGATTATCTAGATGGAATCTCTGATAACGACGTTCAGATCAAACAGAGCTATCAATTTGGCAATCCTAATGATAACGATTGGTATTTCTTTACTACGGTGAGTCTCACATATGTATTATACAAAATCCCCTGTCCTTTTGCGTACGTACCTAACCGATCTATTCTCAACAGGATACATCCTTACCGTTAGTTAAATAATGTTTAAACATTCGAGTTTAGTAAAAAATAGCGCAACTTTGCGGTCTTTCGCATTTTAGCCTATTAAAAGAGGGATGGAGGAGCCTATCAAACAAGACAATTTACCTAAGCACATTGCCGTTATTATGGACGGGAATGGTCGCTGGGCGAAGAAGCAAGGAGCGGCTAGAATCTTTGGTCATCGCAATGCCATAAAGGCAGTAAGGGAAGTGACTGAAGGATGTGCGGAAATGGGAATTCATTGCCTAACCTTATATGCATTTAGCACGGAAAATTGGGCAAGGCCAAAAGATGAAGTTGATAATCTAATGTCTTTGTTAGTTTCTACTATTGTTGAAGAAATTCCGACATTGATGAAGAACAATGTGAGCCTTCATACGATTGGAGATATTAATCAATTGCCAGAGAAAGCTCAGAAAAAACTATCAGAAGGGAAGAAAAAGACGGAAGAGAATACTGGTTTGAAGTTAATATTGGCATTGAATTACAGTGGGCGTTGGGATTTGACAACAGCCATGAGGAGAATCGCTGAGAAAGTTAATAATGGAGAACTGAATTTGAATCAAATAGATCATTCCGAGATAGATAAGCATTTGGATACCTACGGTTTTCCTGATCCGGAACTGTTAATTAGGACAAGCGGGGAGATGAGAATCAGTAATTTTTTGCTTTGGCAAATGGCTTATACTGAAATGTATTTTACTCCCGTTTTATGGCCAGATTTTAGAAAACTAGACTTGAATGATGCTGTTAAAACGTATCAAAAGCGTGAAAGAAGATTTGGAATGATAAGCGAACAGGTCAAACCTGCATAATGTATAAATATCTAATCATATTCCTTCTACTACTATCGACACAAGTGTCGGGACAAATCAGGTTTGGACGTCAAGCACAATCAAACACGGATAATTCTTCTATTAATTATTCGAGTCCTCAGGAATACGAGATAGCGGAAATCAAGGTTGAAGGCATTAAATTTTTGGATAATAATGCGCTAATTTCTTTGTCTGAACTTCGAGTGGGCGATAAGATTAATATCCCTGGAGATGAAATTGCAACCGCCATTAAAAAACTATGGAAACAAGGCATCATTGGTACCGTCGAGATTAAGGCTGAAAAAATTGAGGATGGCAAAATCTGGTTGATTCTCGATTTGACGGAGAGGCCTAGATTGACGAAGTACGAATTCAAAGGAGTTTCGAAGAGCCATGAAAGCGAGTTGAAGGATAAAGTCGATTTGGTCAGAGGAAAAATCCTCACAGATGTGGTCATTAAGAATACTGAATTGGCGGTCAAGAAGTTTTATGAAAGTAAGGGGTTCTTAAACGCTGATGTAAAGATTAGGCAAAAGAATGATACGCTGCTATCCAATAGTGTAAATATTATTATCAAAGTCGATAAGAATGAGAAGGTAAAAGTTAAGAATATAACCTTCATAGGGGATGATAATTTTACCAATGCCAAGCTTAGAAGTAAGCTTAAAAACGTTGGGGAGAAACCGCGCTTAGGCCTTCCTAAAGACCTTCTGGAGAAAACGCTGATGGTACTATCTCCTAAGAATTTATTTTATTTTTTGACCCACAAAGTAGAAACACCTTTAAAGGATCTAAAGGAGTACTTTGGTGAGGAAGTAAATGTCAATGTATTTAAATCAGCAAAATTCGTTCGAGCTGATTTCGAAGAAGATAAGCTTGGCTTGATCGCCTTCTATAATTCAAAGGGGTATAGAGATGCTGAAATCGTTCTGGATTCGGTTTATAATCTAGATAGGAAATATCTTAACATTGATATGTATGTTAATCCTGGCAATAAGTATCATTTTCGAGATGTCATATGGACCGGAAATTATGTCTACGATAACGAGTATTTGGATAAAGTGCTCGGCATAAAAAAGGGTGATGTCTATGACTTAGAACTGGTTAATAAAAAATTGAACTTTAATCCTACAGGAGCTGACATTAGCTCTCTTTATATGGATGACGGCTATTTATTTTTCTCAGTCAATCCGATTGAGGTTGGAGTTTCCGAAGATTCAATTGACTTGGAAATGAGAATTTTTGAGGGAACTCAAGCTACGATTAACGAAATTACTATTTCAGGAAATGATAAAACCAATGATCATGTAGTGCTACGTGAGATAAGGACACTACCAGGACAGAAGTTTAACAGGTCAGAGTTGATTAGGACGCAGCGTGAGTTATCACAATTAGGCTATTTTGATCCTGAGCAAGTTAATCCAGTTCCAAAGCCAAATCCTGTTGATGAAACTGTGGACATAGAATGGCAATTGGTGGAACGACCAAATGATCAAGTAGAGCTTTCTGGTGGTTGGGGAGGACAATTTGGTTTTGTGGGTACTTTAGGTTTAAGTTTTAACAATTTTTCCGTGAGGAATATTCCAGATTTCGATAAGTGGAGACCACTTCCAATGGGAGATGGTCAAAAACTCTCGATCAGAATGCAAGCCAATGGAAGGAGATTTCAGAGTTATTCGGCAAGCTTCAGTGAGCCTTGGTTAGGAGGCCGTAAACCAAATAATTTTGGAGTTAGTCTTACTCGATCAGTTCAGCGACAGATTAATTTTAGGAATAATGATTTGTTAGGAACCCTAATGCTGAATGGAGCAACTGTCTCGCTAGGACGAAGAGTCCAGTGGCCAGATGATTTCTTTACTGTCAGCAATTCCATTTCTTACCAGAAATATACGGTTACTGGAAATCTTGCATCCTTCTATGGTTTTTCTGGAGATGCCAATAGCATCACTTTCAATAATACACTAGCTAGGAATTCTGTGGACAATCCAATGTATCCGCGTACCGGATCATCACTTTCATTGAGTGCATCATTCACTCCTCCATATTCTTTGATGAACAATCGCGACTATGAAAATGCTGAACCAGAGGATCTTTATAATTTCTTAGAGTACCATAAATGGAATTTGGATTTCAAGTATTATTTAAAATTGGCAGGGAAATTGGTATTAGCACCAAGAGCGCACTTTGGATTCTTGGGTTCTTACTCTGATAAAGTTGGCGTAGGGCCATTTGAAAGATTTCAGCTTGGAGGTGATGGACTTACCGGAGGAGGAGGTCAGTTTGTACTAGGGACCGATATTATTGGATTAAGAGGTTATGAGAATAATTCGATTAATCCTCGGGATACGGAAACGGGTATTGAAGGAGGAACCGTATTTACTAAATTTGTGATGGAGTTGAGGTATCCTATTTCATTGAATCCATCGGCGACTATATACGTCCTTTCCTTCTTTGAAGGCGGTAATAATTGGAATGATTTTTCGCAATTCAATCCTTATAATATGTTAAGATCTGCTGGGGTTGGTGTAAGGATATTTATGCCGGCATTCGGACTCTTAGGATTAGATTGGGGATATGGGCTGGATCCATCTCCTGGGGCGTTAGAGGTGAGTGGAGCACAGTTCCACTTCTCTATAGGACAACAAATTAGATAGCGCTATGAAGCGATCTTTGGTATTTATTTTCTGTATTTCTATTTTCAGTTTTGGCACTAGCTTTGCACAGAAGTTTGGATACGTAGATACGAAGTATGTTTTGAGCAGAATGTCTGAGTACAAAGACGCTCAGTCCGAAATAGAGAAGCTTGCCAAAGGGTGGGAGACGGAGATTCAGGAGATGTATAAGAAAGCTGAGGAAATGGAAGCGGCTTTTCAAGCAGAAGAGGTTTTACTCACTGCGGAGATGAGTGAAGAAAGAAGACAAGAGATAGACAGAGAGTGGAAAGAGGTAAAAGAATATCAAAAACAGATATTTGGGTTCGAAGGACTTTATTTTCTGAAAAAGAAAGAGTTGATAAAGCCGGTTCAAGACCAAGTATTTGAAGCGACAGAGAAAGTAGCAAAAAACAATAGGCTACAGATCGTTTTTGATAAATCGGGTGATTTAGTCATGATATATACAGATCCCATTCATGATTATACCGACTATGTTTTAGAAGAATTGGGTCTGGGAGAAAATCAAGAGAGTACTAATTAGGATTAACAATAGAATTATGAAAGCGAGAATACTAACTGTAATGGTAATTTTAGTGGCATTTGCTGGGCAATTGGCTGCACAAGGAGGATTGAAGATTGGTTATACCAATGCTGATTATGTTTTGAGTCTGTTGCCAGAAGCAAAGCAGATTGATGCTGAGTTGAAGGCATATGAGAAACAACTTCAAAATCAAATACAAGCCAAGTATAATGACTTACAAGCTAAAATGGCCGACTACCAAACAAACGCAGCTAGTTGGGATGATTTGATCAGAACTGATAAGGAAACTGAAATTCAGACATTGCAACAAGGCATCCAAAAATTTCAGCAAGATGCTGAAACTTCTATGGGTAATAAGAGAAATAAGTTATTGCAGCCGGTTTACGAGCGAATTGGAAATGCCATTGAAAGTATAGCTGTTGAAAATGGCTATTCTCACATCTTCAGCGCTGGATCACCTGGATTTGACGTGTTACTTTATGCAAGAGAGGAAGATGATGTTTCTAATCTTATTTTAAAGAAATTGGGGATTACTCCTCCAGCTCCAGCAGGAGAATAAGGATTAAATATTTTTGATAGTATTGAGAGGCCACCATAAGTGATTATGGTGGTTTTTTTATATTCAATTTAGTGAATAATAATTCCTGTGATTAGTCCTGCGAGGATAATAATAGGAGTAGGAATTTTAGTGAAATGCATTAATCCAGCTGTGGCAAGAATTAGAAAGTAGTTAAGCCAACTGGACTCTATCGGCTCAAATAGTATAAATGCTGCTGCTATTACCATTCCCGAGCTAACAGCATTGATGCCCTCCAGTGACGCTTTTACCACGCGGTATTTTTTCAAATCTTCCCAAAAGCGGATTACAAAGAAGATAAGAAATGTCCCTGGTAAGAAAACTCCGGCAGCAGCCATAAAACCCCCAAGTATTTGCTGATAAAATGAAGCATTACTCATGCTTACTGCACCTACGTAAGCACTGAAAGAGAATACAGGACCAGGCAAAGCTTGTACAAACCCATAGCCAGAGAGGAACTCTTCAGAGGTAAGCCAACCCTTGAATTCTACGAACTCATTATACAAAAGGGGTACAAGTACTTGCCCACCTCCAAATATCATACTACCATTTCTATAAAAATTCTCAAAAAGGCGAATTGGAAGATACTGCGTTACACCTCCAAGTACAGCCGCAAATACCAATACGGAGAGCCAAAGAATGAAATTTGACCAGTTAATCTTAATTCGTGATTTTTCTTCTAATGGTTGCTCCTTAAACTTGAATGCTGTCACAAATCCTCCCAGGATTAGTAGGATCGGGAATGCCCATGGGGTTCTGAATAAGTACGCTACCAGAGTGGATAGGAGCATAAGTACGAATGCCGTTCGAGTAGATACTACACTTTTTGTGATTTTGTAGGCGCTGTATGCCACGATTCCAATAGCGATCGGTTGAATGTAGCTTAGGAAAGAAAGAGATATATCCATCTCTTGAAACACGTTGACCATTATGCCGAGAGCGATCATGATACTAAGTGCGGGGAGTGCCCAGATAAGTAGTGTGAGATAAGCCAGATTTGGTCCCCCGATTTTAAAACCTATTGCCGTTATGGTTTGAGTAGAAGTGGGGCCTGGTAGTATCTGGCAAAGTGCGTATAGTTCCAATAAGTCTTTTTCTGTAAGATAGCCACGCTTCACCACCATCATTTCTATCATGAAAGCCAAGTGGGCTGTAGGTCCGCCGAACGCAGTTAAAGAAAGAAATAGAACGTCCCTTAAGAAGATGAGATATCTGACTCTCTTAACCGACATTAGTTCTTTAGTCCAATTTCCTTGAGTCGTTGATCTAGGAAATCGCCAGCTGTCATATCTTCATATTGCTTCGGATGCTCGTCATCGACACAGTCTTCCAAGCAAGTCAAATCCATTTCGGAAATAGGGTGCATGAAAAATGGAATCGAAAATCTGGAAGTACCCATTTTTTCCTTTGGAGGATTGATCACTCGATGAATTGTGGATTTCAATTTGTGATTTGTCAATCGGTCTAGCATATCTCCTACATTTACCACGATTTGATCAGGTAAGGCCGTGATGGAAATCCACTCACCATCCCTCCTTCTGACCTGAAGCCCATCAGCACTCGCCCCCATAAGTAGGGTGATTAAGTTGATATCCCCGTGCTCTGCTGCACGTACAGCATCCTCTGGTATTTCCTCTGGGTTATCTATTGGGAAGTAGTGAATTTGTCTTAAAATACTATTGCCTTGACGTACCTTCTCATCAAAATAGAACTCGTCCAAGCCCAAATGTAAAGCGATTGCCCGGAGCATTTGAATTCCTGCGGATTGCAGAATTTCAAATGCCTCTTGAGTATGTAGGGCAAAAGAAGGCACTTCCTCTGGCCAAATGTTTTCGGGGTATTCCTCCAACTTATTCTCATTAGGCTGACCTACATGATAAAACTCTTTCAGATCACCAGTATTTCTGCCTTTGGCTTTTTCTCTTCCTTTACTTATATATCCTCTTTGGCCTGCAAGTTCTTTTTGCTCGTACTTTAATTTTTGCTCATCGGGGAGCAAGAAAAATTGTTGCACATCCGCATATAATGCTTTTGTTAAGTCATCTGAAAGGCCATGATTTTTAATGGCAACAAAACCAATGTTTTGATAAGCATCTCCGAGGGATTCTACGAATTGAAATTTGCTTGTTTGATTTCCTTCAGTGAAATCATTGAGGTCAAGAGAAGGAATTTCAGAGTAAAGTATGTTTTTCATCTGGTTTTTAAAATCATTCCAAAATAAGTCAATTCCCAATATTATGAGAAAACTTGGTGTAACACTTTCAGGGATTTAATCTCTCCCATTTGCGATGTGTGATGCTCGTAATAATTTAGCAAAAAATTTAATGCTTTGAAACGAATTGTCCCAGTACCAGCTACATGATCGTTATAATTTGTTCTAATGATCTCGGTAATGTATTGTATCAAAATACGATCTCCCTCAATCATATGTAAATCCATGCTTTCGAGCATCTTGTCACCGTCTTCTGCACCCAGCCCAACATGAGGCAGTAGTTTCAAAAGAAAATGGAGATGAAAATTCTCAATTTCTTCTTCCATTTGGTCGAGAATTATTATCGAATGGGACAGAAAATGAAAGAGTGATTGGTGGCCTTCTCCTTTTTCTTGAGTAAGAAGTTTCGACATAATCTCCGAAAGGAATAATATAATCGAGCTTTTCTTAATATTCTGTTGAATCTGGTGGGTAGGAGAAAAGTATTTGTATTCTGTGAGTCGTTGAATTTCCCTGTTTGGCTTGATATAGGCGACCATTTCGAGTAATGAGAATGGCTGAAAATAGCCGATACTTTTTTTTGATTTTGGACTTCTAATACCATTTACGATAAAGGACATGAATCCATATTGCTCAGTAAAGATCTGAGTGATTATGCTTGATTCCTGATATTTCAGATACTTAATTACAATTCCCTTGGTACTGACAATCATTAATTCAGAACAGCGATTTTACCGATAACCGTATCGATTCCATCTTTTGAAGACACAAGGACAACATAGACACCTGATGAAACTCGGCGGTTATTGTAATCGTACAAATCCCAAGATGCAGTACCCCCATTGGCTTCCAATGAGCGAATTAATTTACCATTCACATCAGTGATTTTTATAATGGAATCTCTACTTAATTCGGATATGCCAACCTGTCCGGAATAACCAGGCCTGACTGGGTTTGGGTATATCTTAGTATTGACACTAGATGATCGGCCTCTGGAGGCATTACTCCGATATGAGATAAGGCCTTTGTTAGTATTAATATACATTTCTCCAGTGCCAGAATTATAGGCAAAATCATTTATGACATGAGAGAGTAGTGGGGAGTTTTCAGTAGTAAAGTGATGCTCCAAATTACTCAGCGTGTTGTCAAATATGTACAATCCACTCTCTGCACTCATCCAAATTCTATTTCCTCCATCTACGGAAATCGCATAAATTTCTTCATCTTCGAGCAACACCTGATTATCATAAATTGGTTCTATGGCATCCAGATTGTTGAAAATAAAACTGGCATCAGAGAAAATACCCGAGCCGGCACTCGTTGCGACCCAAGCTTCGTCTCCTAAGTCAATGGCTAATCCATTCACTTGATTTGATGGCAATCCATCTGCTATTGTAATGATCCTTGTCTCGTTATTTTCAAAGTCTCTTACTAAGAATCCACCACCATCGAATGACGAGCGACTAATCCAAAAGGACTCAAATCTTGATACCTGAATATCCATTGGGAACCGTGTGCCTAGTTCGATACTGCTGTAACTGCTCATTGATTCGTCTTTATCCCAGATATAAAGGGAATTATTGTTGTCAAAGGAAGGCGCATAAAGCGAACCATTAGCCAGTGCTAAACGCGGGATGATTATATCATTTTCATCCGTGGTTGTAAGCCCAGAAATAGTGTTGGAATGTGCCTGATCATATATTCCAAATCCAGAAGATGAATAGATCATTCTTCCATTAAAGTATCTCCCATCCGTTATGTTATAAAAACCTCTAATGGTTTCAGACGTCCAAGTATTATTATCAAATTGGTCAAATCCAAGTGAGTCAATTTCACCCAGATAGTTCTCTGGACTTGGTCCATAGAAAGCGAATAAATTTCCATTATCGAATGTAATGTTGCTGATTTTGTCAGAAGCAGGGCCATTAGGAAGTGTCAAGTTTCCATTTGGATTCAAAATGCCAGATTTTCTGGTCCCGATCCAAAAGCCGTTGAAAGAAAGTAATGAGCTGGGCTCAACGTCAAATGAGATGTTCGTTTTGTCAGAGTTCGTAGTGTTAATAATTTCGTTTCCAATCAGAGCAAATAATGACTGATCAAAAGCCAGATCTACTATGGGCTGATTGTTTGAAAAACTGGTGGTTAAGATGGCATCCGAGTTAATTGTAACAACAGCAGTATCGTTCTGAATTGCATAGAGTTTATCACCCAAAGTCAAGGACCGAACGTTACTCGTTAAGCCAGGAACCAACTCCCAGTTATTGAAATCAAGAAGATTATTACTCAACAACCCACTTTGAATTTGGCCATCAGTTAGAATGAACAATCGATCATTCACAATTTTTAATTCATTAACAGTGACGTCTGCACCTAATTCTCCAATCGAACGAAAGTTATCTGTTATCTCTTTGCGCTGAAGCGAAACAACTAGAACGCCGAAGTTGGTTCCGAGGTAGGCATTGACACCATCGGAAGCTATGTCGTATACTTTTTTATTACCTACTAAGGATGATCGATTCAAGTCTTGAATAGTTGTGACTTTACCCGCCGCATGAATGTCTATAAGTCCCGATTCATAACCTATTATCAAAATCTTTGCAGATTCGTCATACTTCAACGCACTAATCTTTGCATCCGATAAACCGTCAGTTTTGGAGAGTGTGTTGAGTTCATTTGTAGTTACATCCACATAGAAAAGCCCATTATCTGCCGCAGCGAATATTTTACCATTACCTCTAACGATTTTAGTTATCGAGTTGTAGCTAAAGTGTGTCCGCCAACTATCTAGTGGAATATTTTGACTCCATGAGATATGTGTAGCAAGAATCAGTATATAACTAAATAGCCTTGTCATCCATTTTCTCATAAAAGCATTTTCTACAGAGTGCCTCATATACATCTTTTTCACCTAGAACGACTGTTTGCTTTGATTTAGTCCGTCTATACGAATAAGAAGCAATATTTCCACAATTCATGCAAATCGCATGTACTTTGGTAATGTATTCGGCAGTAGCCATTAGCTGATCCATTGGTGAAAATGGCTTGCCGAGAAAGTCCATATCCAGACCTGCAACAATTACTCTCTTCCCTTGATTGGCTAATTGATTCGCTACATCAATTATTTGATCATCGAAAAACTGAGCTTCATCAATTCCCACTACTGCGCATTGACCAGCGCGTAGTAATATGTCTCGTGCGAAATTCACTGGAGTTGATAAAATGGCGTTTTCATTGTGAGAAACCACTTTCTTGGTGGAGTATCGCTTATCCACCGCTGGTTTGAAAATTTCAACGTGCTGCTGAGCTAGCAATGCTCGGTTGAGCCTTCTAATCAATTCCTCAGTTTTTCCTGAAAACATAGAACCACAGACCACTTCTACCCATCCAGTTTTTTTTAATAGCTGATTACCAATATTTGGTTCTACGAACATTATTCTGAGTATTCTAGGTGTGGAAGTTGTGTAGCAGTAGGAACATTAATGATGATGTCATCAATCAAATTGGATTGGCAGGCTAATCGCATACCTGATGATAATTTTCCTAAGTTAATAAATCTTATTTCTGCCTCGGAGAGTTTCGAAAGTCCATCGGGATTCTCTAATATCTGCACCGCGCAAGTAGTACATCGCCCTTTTTTATCACAAGCATGCATCCAGTCGGTTTCTCTTAGCAATATGTCAAGAAGCTTTTCCGTTTTAGCGCTGCAATGAATAGATTTACTATGAAGGTTTTTTATTGTGACTTTCGGCATTTCAATAGTTAATACATATGCAAAGGAAACTAAATGATGAGTTTATCAGGGAATATAGCGAAGAGTTTTCTGAAAAAGCATCAGCTCCATTTTTTGAGTCAAACGAAACTATTTCAGGTAAGCAAATACTGACCTTTACGCCATCCGCTCAGGTGAACTTTTTCGTTTTGAAGAGCCTTTTTAGAAATTGGCAAGATGAAATGAAGGCTTTAGAGAGCCCATTCTTCAACTATAAGGATCAGGAAGTACGAAAGGCAATGGTTCAATTTATGAACGTTCTTTCGCAACATATCGAAGTGAAAAAAGATGCCTTTGTTAGAATGCTTGAGGAATCTGTTGTAGATACCTTAATGTTGGCTTCTGACCCAGCAGGGTTTTTAGTTATGGAATTTGAAGCACTCGATGTTCCTCAGGTTTCAACCAAGACTACTGGCCCATTGCTTAGGTATATTAAGATTCACAAGGAAGACCTGAGAGATTTCTTTGAGAATAATGATGGGGTTTCTCTGGATGATTTTCTAGAAAATACTGAGGAACTTGAGGACACCATTGATGCAGAAGGGGTAGTTGCGGAACAGTTAAGCCTAATGTCTCAGGTTCTTTCCATAACTGAAGATGAACTATTTGGTCATGATGAGTTAGATCGTGATGAATTCGATGATCTAGTAGACAAGGTCGCTGAGGAACCGGATAGTACAGATACCAAAAAGTCTCAACCCATTGATATGGTGGGGAAGGAATCACTTACTTCCGAAATAGAATCTGAGAATCCTGATACAGATGTTGAGGAAGAAATCAAGGAAGATGATGAATTAGTAATAGAAAAGGAGTCTTCTGAGCCCTTTGCGCAGGAAGAAGCTTATGATGACGATCAAGAAGAAGGATTTGAAGAAGAAGTTCAAACTTCCGGCCATGGTGAAGAGGATGATTTAGAACAAGAGGAAGCTGAGGACCGCAGCGAAATAGCTTCCCCTGACGCTGAAGATTCTACCGGTGAGAAGTCAGAAAGCGAAGAAACAGAAGAAGAAATATCCGAGCCTAAGGAATCAAAGCAGGAACCTGCAACGATCAACGATACGTTCAATGAAGCAAGTGATACGCTCGCGGATAAGCTTCAAAATCAAAAAATTCAGAGTATCATGGAGGCCATTTCGGTCAATCATAAGTATATGTTCACAAAGGAACTCTTTGATGGAGACAGAGAAGCATTTGTTACGGCAATAGGTCAAATAGAATCTTGTGAGTCCTTTGATGAGGCTGTAGAGTTATTGGTTCAAAATTTTGCCAAAGAACGCTCTTGGGATATGAATAGTGATGAGGTGAAGGAATTACTAAAAGTGGTTTTTCGGAAATTTAGATAATCTACAATCTCTCCAAAACCTCCATGCGATGTGCATCTAGTTTCAGAAATGAAAACAGCAAAATCGTAAAGCCCCAAAGAGAAGATCCACCGTAGCTAAAGAATGGTAGAGGGATACCTATTACAGGAAATAGTCCTATGGTCATGGCGATATTGAAGGCAAAATGAAAGAACAATATGGCTACTACACCATAACCGTAGATTCTACTAAAGCTTGCCTTTTGTCTTTCCGCCAAAAAGACTAGCCTCAAAAGCAATGTAGTAAACGCAACAAGTAAGAGGAAGCTGCCTATCCAACCTTGCTCTTCACCTACAGTACAGAAGATATTATCTGTGGTTTGATCGGGCACGAAATTGAATTTTGTTTGAGTTCCTTCCAGATAACCTTTACCGGTCAGTCCACCGGAACCGATTGCTATTTTGCTTTGTGAAACTTGCCAGCCTGCACCCAAAGGATCACGGTTCGGGTTGAGTAGCTGCATCACACGTTGTTGCTGGTGAGGTTTGAGAACATCAGATACGATAAAATCGACACTGGTGATGAATCCCGCAGCAAATAGCCCTGATATGATCACAAGGGTGATTTTTGGAATTGATTTAGAGACCAGTCCAAGAGCGAGTAGCGTAAGAAGGAATGTTCCAATAAGAAGGATTAATTGGCTGACTACAAGTGTGAGGAGAAATATTGCAATTAATACAAAGCCAACGATTAAAATCATTGGGTGCATTCCTTCGCGAAACATGACAATAACCAAGCTCCCAAAGACCATTGCGCTTCCTAGATCTCCCTGTAAAATGATCAGTACAATAGGGAGGAAGATGAAGAGTAGGCTCTGTAGCTGAACTTTGAGGGCATTTGATTTTTTGTTGCCACTGCTTAAGAATTTAGCCAAACCAAGAGCAGCAGCGAATTTTGTGAATTCTGCCGGCTGAAATTTGATTGGCCCTAATTCAAACCAAGATTTTGATCCGGCCACTTCATTACCAAATAGTAGAACAAAAACGAGAAGAACAATTAGTCCAATGAAAATCAAATAAGCAAAAGAGTCATAAAACCTAAAGTCCAACAACATAATCAATGCTATCAAAACCACGGAGGTGCCTATCCAGAGTAATTGCTTACCGCTGCTCCGACTGAAGTCAAATATCCCTTGGCTAGTATCAGGATCATAATCAGCTGCATAAATGTTGAGCCACCCACTAAAAGCCAGTACAAAATAGAGCAAAACTACTATCCAATCAACCTTGCTAATCAGTCCTTCTGCCCTCATTGTCCCGATGCTTCTAATGCTCTAATCTCTTCCAAAACTTTCTTCTGCCTGGCGTCTAGAAAATCGCCCTTTAATACAAAATCTTCAACCCATGGTCGAGAGATTTCACCTTTAACATATTTTTCTATCACAAGGCTCGCCGTACTCGCCGCAGCTCTGCCTCCCCACCCTGCTTGCTCCACATATACAGCTATCGCAATTTGAGGATCATCTTTCGGTGCAAACCCCATAAACCCTGAATGATCCATTCCATGCGGATTTTCAACTGTACTAGTCTTGCCACAAATGGCTAAGTCTGGAATGAATGCCCGTCGACCAGATCCCATCTGAATAACTTGCTCCATCCCATCGATCACCACATCAAAGTATTCAGCGTTTATACTGAGTTCATTTTTTCCATAACTCAATGTGGGCTCTCCCTCAATTCCCTTTAGGATATGCGGTTGGTAGAAGAATCCTTTGTTGGCAATTGTGGCTCCTAGATTTGCCATTTGGATTGGCGTAACCAATAACTCACCCTGACCAATGCTCAATGAATAAATGTTACTAAAAGCCCACCTGTTCTTGCCTATATATCTATCATAATAAGCCAGGTCTGGGACTAATCCTGATTGCTCGTTTGGAATGTCTACCCCTAATTGATCTCCTAGACCAAACTCACTCACATAATTTCTCCATTTAACAAGGCCGAGTCGAGCATCTATAAATCTGCTTTTATCTTCACCCTGCTCAATTGTTCTCTTGAATACCTTATAGAAATAATTATTTGAAGAATAGGTGATCGCCTTTTTTACATCGTAGCTTCCAATAGGTGCAAGATCGCCGATCAAAGTGCCATCACAATAAATCTGTTCTTTTGGATAAACCACTTTTTCTTGCATTGCAATCAGGGATTGAACGGTCTTGAACATAGACCCTGGCGGGTACATGGCTTGAAGAGGTCTATTAAATAGTGGCTTTAAGGGATCACTATTGATTTTAGGAAAATTCTCCGAAAGTCCACGGCCGCTTAATAATCCGGGATCATAAGATGGTGAGGATACCATGGCTAAGATGTCTCCGGTTTTAGGGTCGATAGCTACTAAGCTTGCTACTTTCCCATCGAGAAGTCTTTCGGCATAGCGCTGAAGTTCTGTGTCAATAGTTAGCTGAATACTTTGTCCGGGTATAGAGGCTGTGTCATATTCTCCATTTCTGAATGCTCCTTTTTCTACGCCTTGCACGTTTACAATTTTGTATCGTATACCTCTCCTTCCACGGAGTTTTTTCTCATGCTGCTTTTCTACGCCCGTTTTCCCTACATAGTCACCACCTTTGTAATAGTTAGTGGTGTCTCTTTGCAGCTGACGCCTATCTATTTCTGCAACATAACCCAGCGTATTGCTCAGGATATTTCGCTGGTATCCACGAACTGTTCTTGGGAGCGCATAAAATCCATCAAATTGGATTAACTGATCTTGAATTCGAGCGAACATTTCGTTAGGAATTTGCTCGACGAATTTTGAGGCAAGGATAGATGAATAGCGTTTCGCTTTATTGAAATTTTGCTCAAAGGTTTTGTGATCAATCTTAAGTAGTTTGATCAGTTCTGACGAGTCGGCAAGGTTAACTTCTCTAGGTACAACCATCAGATCATATACCGGTGTGTTGTACACCATTAATTCACCATCCCTATCATAGACGAGCCCACGGAACGGGTAATCGATTATCTTCTGGACGATATTGTTTTCTGCAGCAATCTTGTATTCATCATTGATCACTTGTATCCAGAAAAGCCTAATAGCAAAGATCAGTGCTATCAGTACCATGAAGGCTTGTATGATGATACTTCTGGAATTCATATTTTCCGAACCTTAGGCGCCATCAGAATGCTGAGTCCCAAGATGATAACGGATGAGTAAATACTACTGGACAGAATCTTGCTCAGGAGCATTCCTATGCCGTTAAACCCGTCATTCTCAATGGTGAAAATCACAGCATGGTGGACTAGAATTAGAGGCAGTAGATACCGAATACTACCAAAAAGACCCAATTCGTTCCAGTCCAACTTAAAATCTTCATCAGCCCTTCGAATGACAATACTTAACCAAAAATCCTTAGCGAAAGCGAGTAGAACACAAGCGGAAGCATGGATCCCAGGTGTGTTGGAAAATACATCCATAAGTAGCCCTGCGAAAAAGGCAATAGTCATTGTGAGGCTTCTGCTTAGCCCAAATGGTAAAAAAAGGATGAACCCAACATAGAAAAACCCAAATGCCACATCAAACAAAATGAGTTTGTATAGAAAAAGCACTTGAATGAATACAAATACCACAAGATGGATTGACTGTTGACCAAAGTTTATCCTATTCATCGCAACGTGGTTTGAAATTCCAGACTGTCCTGTTCAACTTTCATCTTATTGTCGATTATAAAGACATTATCCAATGAGCTAAAATCTACTTCAAGTTCAATTTTCGCACTATAAAAAACGTCATTCGGTTCAAGTCCCAAGGAAACAATACGACCTATTGCGATAGCTTCAGGAAAAATGGAGTTAAATCCAGATGTAACTATCGTGTCTCCAATGTTAATATTAATGTGCCGAGGCACAAATTTCAAGGCCGCTTCATTGGGATTAAGTCCATCCCATTGTATGGTGCAAAGCGTTCTGGTTCGACTAAGAGAGCTAGAGATCATTAAGTTTTTGTGGAGCAAAGAAGTAACAGTAGCGTAATTGGCTGATGAAGATTTAACCTGACCAACCACCCCACGACCAGATACCACGCCCATTCCTGCCTCTATTCCGTCATTCATTCCAGCATTGAGTGTGAGGTAGTTTTGAGATCGCTGAAAGGTATTATTAATCACTTTGGCCGTATAGAAGTCATACTTCTCAGAAACCGTATCTTTCGAGACTTGTGTCAAATTTTGATTTGCAAGTTGAGTACGAAGCAGCATATTCTCTTGCACCAACACTTCGTTGACTTTTTTCAACTGAAAGTAGTCTGTAGTATTATTACTAGCACTATTAACCAGTGCTGCTAGACCGTTTGAGGAATTGAGAAAAGTGGCATTTTGGCGATTATTATAAGATATAATTAGCCACGCACAGATCACCTCCAATAAAAGAAATAGCCCAAAGGTTCTATATCGATATAGGAAGTAAAGTAAATCTTGCATTTAGGTTTATGTCATTAATACAGGCTTGAACCTGTTCAAGTTATTCAATGCCATACCTGTACCTCTTACTACAGCTCTCAAAGGATCTTCAGCGATGTGAATCGGAAGCTTAGTCTTCATGGAGAGTCTCTTGTCAAGGCCTCTCAGTAATGCTCCACCACCTGTGAGGTAGATTCCATTGTCATAAATATCTGCTGATAATTCTGGGGGAGATATTTCCAATGCTTTTAAAACAGCTTCTTCAATTTTCGAAACAGACTTATCAATTGCGAAAGCAATTTCGGAATAAGAAATCTTTATTACCTTAGGAATTCCGGTCATCAAATCTCGACCTCTAATTTCATAATCTTCTGGTCCATCTTCTAATTCCGTAAGCGCAGAACCCACTTCGATTTTTACTCGCTCTGCAGTTCGCTCTCCAATCAAAAGATTGTGTTGCCTACGCATATAATCAAGAATGTCTTTATTGAAAGAATCTCCAGCTACTCGAATGGATTGATCACAGACGATCCCACTCAATGCAATTACCGCAATCTCAGTCGTTCCTCCACCTATGTCTACAATCATTGCTCCGATTGGCTGTTCAATATTGATACCGATACCAATAGCCGCAGCGATTGGCTCATGAATCATATAGACTTCTTTAGCTCCAGCATGTTCCGCTGAGTCACGCACAGCACGTTTCTCTACTTCCGTGATTCCAGAAGGGATACAAATGACCATTCGGTGTGAGCTAGGTAACCACCTTTTGTTTCCTTGATCAATCATTTTGATCATCCCTCTAATCATGTGCTCGGCGGCATGGAAATCTGCAATTACACCATCTTTAAGCGGGCGGATCGTTTTGATATTGTCATGAGTTTTTTCATGCATTTGCATGGCCTCTCTACCTATGGCCAAGACTTTGTTTGTGTTTTTGTCTATTGCAATGATGGAAGGTTCATCTACTACTATTTTATCCTTGCTGATTATCAAAGTGTTAGCCGTGCCAAGGTCAATGGCTATATCACTATTAAAGAAATCAAAAAAACCCATGTTTTGTGCGCTGTTGAGTGGTTGGGAAAGCTACGAATTTAATATGTAATGTACTGATATACTAATGTTTGAAGTGGCGTGTGCCAGTTAAGACCATTGACATTCCTTGACTATCGCAATAGTCTATGGATAGTTGGTCTTTTATTGATCCTCCAGGTTGGATTACCGATTGAATTCCTGCTTTTCGCGCTATTTCCACACAATCAGGAAATGGGAAAAAGGCATCAGATGCCATCACTGACCCTTTTAGATCAAACCCGAATTTTTTAGCCTTATCTATGGCTTGTTCTAATGCGTCTACTCTTGACGTTTGCCCTACTCCGCTTGCCAATAGTTGACCATGATTGGCTAGTATTATGGTGTTTGACTTAGACTGTTTGCAGATTTTAGAAGCGAAGAGTAAGCTTTTAATCTCTTCGGCTGTAGGGGCCACCTTGGTAACAACCTTCAAATCTCCTTCGGAATCTGTAATGTGATCGTAATCCTGAACCAGCGTGCCGTTAAGCATGCTTTTGTGAATTTTTTCACGATTCCAGGTTCTATGTTGAGTGAGCAGTATTCTGTTTTTCTTTTGTTGTAACACTGTCAATGCACCTTCCGAGAACGATGGTGCAATCAATATTTCGAAGAACAGCGAATGCATTTCTTCGGCTGCTTCCTCAGTCACTTCTTTGTTGGTAATCAAAACTCCGCCGAATGCTGAAATGGTATCTGCGGCAAAAGCCTTTTGGTAGGCTGCTTTCACATCCGCCCCGAGTGCTACACCACAAGCGTTGTTATGTTTCAGAATAGCAAAAACAGTATCATCACCGAATTCTCCAATCAGTTGAATAGCAGCTTCAATGTCCACAAGATTATTGTAAGAGATTTCTTTACCGTGAATTTGGTTAAAGTACGGTTCGGACTCTTGGTAGAACACGCCCTTCTGATGTGGATTTTCACCATAACGTAGAATCTTTCCATTTTTGGCGCTCGTCTTAAACGAAGGCACTTCATCTTCTCTATTCATGTAGCTGAATATTGCAGAATCATAGTGAGAGGAGGTGTCAAATGCTCTAGACGCAAAGAGTTTTCTGTCCGCAAGAGAAGTAGCGCCATTTTTCTCAGTGATAAGCTCAAGAAAGTCTGCGTAATAATCCCGCGAACTAACGATCACTACATCGTTGAAGTTTTTTGCCGCTCCGCGTATCAACGCAATACCACCAATATCTATTTTTTCAATGATGTCATCTTCCGATGCACCGCTCGCTACTGTCTCTTCAAACGGATACAAATCAACGATTACCAAATCAATAGGAGGGATGTTGTACTCCTCTTTTTCTTTCTGATCACCTTCATGATCTCGTCTGTGAAGTATTCCTCCGAAGACCTTCGGGTGCAAGGTTTTGACCCTGCCACCAAATATGGATGGGTACTCGGTTACCTCTTCTACAGGAGTCACTTCAATGCCTAGTTTTTCGATGAATTTTTGTGTGCCACCTGTTGAGTAGAGCTTCACGCCATGTTCGTTTAACTTTTGTACAATAGGCGCTAACCCATCTTTGTAAAAAACTGAAATTAAAGCTGATTTGATCTTGATTTCGCTCATGAGACTTAAAAAATAAGTCGCAAAGCTAAGAATTTAAAAACGCTTTTAGGAGTGTTCCTTAATGTAATCCTGAACGACTTTTGGAAAATGTGCATGCTCTAGTTTGTGGATTTTAGCAGCCAGAGTTTCGGGGGTATCACCGCTCTCAATATCACAACTTGCTTGGAAAAGTATTCGACCTTTGTCGTACGCTTCGTTCACTAAGTGGATGGTAATTCCTGACAGTTTTTCTTGGTTGGCTATTACGGCTTCATGGACATGCCTTCCATACATGCCTTTTCCGCCATAGTTGGGGAGTAATGAAGGGTGAATGTTGATTATTCGATCAGCATATTTTTGAACAATTATCTCGGGCATTTGCCAGAGAAACCCAGCTAGAACAATGTAATCAGGACGATATTTTTCTAGTATTTTAATAAACGATGTTGATTGAAAAGTTTCTCTGTTGAAACGCTCATTCGCGATGTTGTGACTTATAGCTCTTTCTAGCACATAAGCGTTTGGCTTATTGGATAGCACCCCTGAGATTTTGATGTTGCCTGAGTGAGAAAAGTGTCGAATAAGCGCCTCCGCATTTGTGCCACTTCCTGAGGCTAATATGACGATGTTTATGTCCATGATTTGATAAGTATCATACTCACTAGACCCGATATTATGATCACATTCGTGAATCGGATCAAAAGCTTATAGTCTCGTTTTTGATCTGCAATGATAAGTCGATAAATAAACCAGACAAAAACAGGAATTAGGCCAATGAAGAAATATCGAACTAGCCAATTATCAATAGTGATAAGAAACGAGATCAAAAGCGCTCCACTTCCAATACAAACCAAATAAATAAAGGCTTTAGCTCCTCTTATTCCGAAAATTACTGGAATACTTTCACACCCAAACGCCGCATCGCCCTTGACATCCTCTATGTCTTTGATTACTTCTCTTATAAGCACTATAGCCATGGAAAATAAAGCATAAGCATAAAGGACAATTTCATTTGATTGAAAATAGACCGCTACGATCAGTAAAGTAAGTCCGGTGAGTCCTGAGACTACTAAATTACCGATAAGCGTAATCCTTCTAAGAAAATTGGAATAGTACCAAAGTAGAAATGATGAAAGCAGGTGTACCGCACCTATTTGAATGCTTAAATAGAATCCTAGTGAAATTCCACTTAGGGTCAAGATAACGTGAGATAGCATTGCGAGTCTTCTCCTAAAAATTGTCCCAACGATCACTCTATTGGGGCGATTGATCATGTCAATTTTCTGATCATAGTAATCGTTAATAATATACCCGCCTGCTGCAATGAACGTGGTACTTAAAACCAGTAAAAAAAAGGAGAAGCTTAAGATATGCTCGCCTTTCCCTTCAAAGTCATGCACAAGGAAGATCGCGCTGAGATATTGTGTGGCGCCAATAATGAATAGATTTGGAATGCGACTCGCAATCAAGAAACCAAAAAAATCACGTTTTAGGCGTTTTGTCATTCTTTAGATTTCGACGTATTGATCATCTCAGTAAATCTTTTATATAGTTGGTAGAGATCTGAATTCTCTTTGAGTGCATCAAGATGTTTTGAAACAACCATTGAATCTCCTCTAGAAGCCGGTCCAGTTTGAGCTGTTTTCGGCCCTAACTCAACTGCTTTAATAACGGTTTCTTCAAGCAAGGGTTGAAAATCCTTTAATATGATTCCAGTGCCTTTGAGTAGTTCTTCTGCTTGATGATACAAGACATTCGAAAAATTACAAGCCACTACAGCAGCCAAGTGGATACGCAGGCGATTGTAACTTAAAGTTTCCCTGATATCTTCACTGAGGACACTTGCTAATTCCTTAATTCGTATCAAAGTAGGGTTGTCAGACGCTTCAACTAGGACAGGAACCTCAGAGAAATCTATGTCTTTGCTTAGGCTGAATGTTTGTAGTGGATACAATACGCCATAACGCTCTGAATCAGAGAAAACATCTATTGGCAGTGAGCCAGAAGTGTGTAGCACGATCGCTTTTTGAGGAAAGGTGAAGTTTCTGATTACCTCTGAGACCGCCGAATCGGGGACGGTTAGAATGATGAAATCTGGCGATAGATCTGATAAATCCTGTTCATCAGTTACTAAAGCTGAGCAGCCAATTTCGGCAATAAGATTTTTAGTTTTTTTAGGGTTTCTCGTAGAGATGACCTGAGGTGGAATGCCTTTGGCTGATAGTCTTTTAGTAATGTGAAAGCCTACATTTCCAAATCCAACGATAGCTATGCAAGGCTTATTCATAGACACTTATTCCATGCCTTTGTCACGCATCTTCACGAATTCTCCATATCGTCTGTAGATAGCTATTGAGAATCCGAAAACTAAGAGCAGAGTGCCTAACCACAAAATATTGATCCAAGGTTTTTCTACAGCTTCGATGATGATCCAGTCTTTTTGTGTCGTACTGAGGCCAAAAACGAAACTGTTATTCTCGGGCTGAATAGCCTGAATGGTAAACCGTGAAGCCAAATCACTTACTACGTCTGGTATTCGTCCAGCTAGCTTGTCTTTGATCACATAGATTGGTTCAGCCGTGTATGTCTTTCTTTCTCCTTCTATCTCAATCGTTGCTTTCACTGCAATATCTGAAGGCCCCAGTTCTATCCCATCAACTTTATTTATTGGCTTTATGTCAATAAACCTTGCCACATAATCATTGACGAAGAATTGATCTCCTGGACTCACTGTGATCTCCTGAATCTCACTCCACTCTGTGGCTTGCTCCGGATCTGGGAAGGTTCTTACGTGAGTGTATAGGTCAGCTGTCAGTGTCCTGTTGATGTCAGGAGAGTAGACATTTCCCATTTGTTCATTGATCTGAATCCTCGGATAAAGTGTGAAATTACTACCGTTTGTTTTGTTGTAGGCGACCTCAAAATAGCTGTTCTCAGGATTGATAATCTGAATAGTATCTCCTTTCGAGAGTTGCTTTCCTGTACTTGTCAGGGAGCTCTTTGCCATTATCAATTCCAATGGGCTAATGGCTCCTTCAATATCATTGAGATCAACATACCCATGATCGGTTGTAAGTTTCCTCAGGCCCAAATAATTCAAGGAATAGTCACCCATTTGGCGGGATTCGTTAAGGAAAAGAAGCAGATTATTTTGGTTAACCTCATCTGGAAACTCCTTACTCCATAATAGGCCAGTGTTGTTTTTTGAGAGGATTTTTGAATAACCGGAGCTGAATAGAATGCCTATCAGCATCAAGGCAACACCGATATGAGCTACCGAACCACCAGCCAATTTGAAATTTGATTTTGCTACACCAATTAATATTTTGGTATTGGCTACCACCGAGTAGATAGACACTGTGAGCAAAATGAGATACCAGAAATCTTGAACTTTCAAACCGACAAAAACAATCGCCGATAATATCAAGGCGATTATAACTGGTGTAGTAAGTTCTTTTTTTAGTTTGGCAGCATCCATTTTTTTCCACCAAAAGAACTGTCCTGTACCAGATAGGAGAGCTATTAGAATGGAAAAGTACAATTGAAATTGCGTATAGAACCCAACCTGATCTGCAGGTGGTGCAAGATTAGATGTACCACCGAAGGCTTCAACTATTTCATTCCAAACTGGAATAGACGTTGGGATAATGACCTGAAACGCCATCAGCGAAAGCACAGTTGCTCCCATGAAAATCCAAAACTCTCGTGAGTAAGCAGAGGTTTCTTCCTTGGTGGAAGGAATTTTTGACCAGACCTTGATGCAAAGTCCTACCGATAAAATGGTGAAGACGAACAAATAGATCAGGAGTTGACCAGAAAGACCAAGATCCGTAAATGAATGAACAGAAGCATTACCTAACACTCCACTTCTAGTTAGGAATGTTGAATAAACGATCAGCACATAAGTGGCAAGAATTAGAATGATCGAGGCTTTCAACGCTGAGTCATTTTTCTTGAATGCGATCATGGTATGCACACCAGCTACAAGCACTAACCATGGAACATAAATGGCGTTTTCAACAGGATCCCAGTTCCAATAGCCACCAAAATTCAACGTTTCATAAGCCCAGTACGCTCCCATCAAAATCCCAATTCCAAGGATTGCAGCTGAGAATTGTGCCCAAGGCAATGCTGGTCGAATCCATTCTTTTAGTCTGCCAGTCAAAAGTCCAGCAATGGCGTATGCAAAGGGAATCACTGTGGTAGCAAAACCTAAAAACAAAGTAGGTGGATGAATGACCATCCAGTAGTTTTGAAGAAGTGGATTAAGTCCCCGTCCATCTTCAGGAATGAAATCTGGTTGCAGTTTGAAGATGTTATCATTGATGACATCTCTTAGTAATAAGAAAGGAGAGCTTCCGATTTTGATATCGAAAATAACTACTCCAAGTATCATTGAAACGAGGAAGATCTGAGTAAAACTGAAAACAGCCATCAATGCTGGTCTCCAAGATTTATTTGTATTGATCAGAAGGATTCCTAATACTGCATTCCAAAACATCCAAAGGAGAAATGAACCTTCTTGGCCATTCCAAAAACTGGAAATCTGATAGTATATCGGGAGGTATTTTGAGGTGTAATTATAGACGTAGTGATATTCGAATTGATGATTGTAGATCATCAAAAAGAGTGTAACTACGATGCTGAAAATGGCAAAGGCATGAACATAGAAAGATCCAATTGCAAATTTTGTCCAACGGGCTGATTCGTCATTGATGTTTTTAGCGAAAGCGAAAGTTGCGACTATTGAAGAGACAAAGGCAAGGATTACGAATAGATGGCCAAGGTTGCCAGAGAGGTAATGAATCATTCTTATACTTTAACTCCTTCTTCTTGATATTTCGAAGGACATTTGAGTAATATCTTGTCAGCAATGAAATTGCCATTTTGGTAAGCACCAACGACCACTACTTGTTCGGATCTCATGAAGTCTGTCGGCATTGGATTGGGATGAAACACCGTTTGTACTTCATTGTTTTCATCCATCATTTTGAATTTGAATGAAAGCATATCTGGGCTTGGTTCTATTCCTGTGACGTCACCATTCCCATTTTTGATCAGCTTCCCAACAACATGAATTTTATTGTTATTTCCCTCTTCTACCAGTTCTTTCGCTTTTTCGAATGTCACGTAAGCGCTGGCATCACCGGCGGTAGTCATGATAATGACTAGAGCAACAGCAATAACTATTATCCCAAGAATATGACTCTTCTTCATAATTACTTGTTTTTAATTTCCTCTTCTAGTTTTTTAATTTTCTTATCAAATCTTAACAGGTAGCCGAATAGGCCAAAAAGAATAATCAGTACAATCGCTAAAACAACATATATTTTTCCTTCACTCCGGAAAGTGTCTGCCATAGGGATCTGCAAAAGTATTCCACCTATCCAATTTAGGGCTATGCTCAATAGGTTAGTCATCGATTTTATGCTTTAGTAACTTCAATTTTATTTTAATAGTTGCAATCCAAAACCCAATAAGTGTCCATCCAAGTACAGCAGGATAAAATACCCACCTCAGATTACTATCTAAGTCATACGCATTGAATCCAGGATTCCCACCATTGCCAGGGTGTAAACTATCTGTCATTCTGGGCAAGATGAAGAGTAAAGGAACCAATGCCGCAAAGGCAAAAATGTTGTAGACGGCAGAAATTCTAGCCCGCTGTTGTTCGTCTGTGATCGATCCCCGTAAAATGAAGTAGGCAAAATAGATGAGCAGACCAATAGCAGAAGCATTTTGCTTGGGGTCACTGCTCCAAGGTTCCCCCCACGTGAAAGTTGCCCAAAACATACCCGTAACCATGCCTAAAATCCCAAACAATATTCCTATGGTGGCTAATTGCTCGCTAATAATATCGTGCTCATGATTCCCATTGGATAAGTATCTAATGGATTGAATCACCGATCCCAAGAAAAGGAATAACATACCAAACCACATGGGTACATGAAAATGTAGGACTCTGATGGTTTCGTTAAGAATCGGAAGCCGAGGGACAGTCATTAGTAAACCTCCTGCACATACATATGTGAGAAGGATTATGGTGATCCATTTCCACCAGTCGGTTTTAAGGAGATATTTCAACCTAGTTCGGGTTAACTAATGTCAAATTAATTGACAACTCAGTAAGAACTCGAGCAATCATTTAATCGTTTTTAATTCAATTATTCTCTCATGATTTCCATGTAAATGGAAAGAGTAAATATGAGAGTGCAATGATAATAACATTCACACTCAAGAGTGTAATCACATTGTCGTTAATATCAGTCCAAGAGCCACCTAAAATGATTTTTTTGGAATTGGATATGGCCAAAATCAAAATCGGAATGATAACCGGGAAACCTAGTATGGCCATCATCACAGAATTATTATTGGTCTTGCTCGATATGGAGGATATCATTGTAAACGCACACGACAAACCCATGGATCCAAGGAATAGATTGAGAATAAAAAGTTCAGGATTATCAGATGGGAAGCCCAAAAAAACGGTGTAGATAACCAGTGCAATGCCCACTAAGAAAAGCTGATAAAAACTATAGTAAAGGAGCTTGGCAGTAATAATTGACTGAGGCTTGATTAAATGAAAGTAGTATAAAGACCGATCTTCCTCCTGTGAGAAACTCTTAGCAACGGCATTGATAGAAATAAAGAGAAGAATGAGCCAGAATAGCGCATTCCAAGTTTTTGGTTCAATAAACCCTGTAAAAGAAAGGTAGCTGGTGATTATCAAGGAGACAATATAAAGGAGGATCCCAGCTATTGGATATTTCGATCTCCAGTCCAGTTGTAAGTCTTTATAGATGAGCCACCTCAATTGATTGATCATACCGCAAAAGTAGAGATTGAACCCTAGACAATCGACAAAGAAACTTGTAAAAGGCTACTAATGCCGTTAGCATTGCATAATAATGGGTTTAGATAAAAATTCTCCAATATTAATTACAGGAACGGCAGGCTTTATAGGCTTTCATCTGGCCAACAGATTACTCTCAGAAGGATACCAAGTTGTAGGCATAGATATGGTCAATGCCTATTATGATGTTTCCCTAAAGGAGGCTCGGCTTGACATTCTCGCTAAGCATGAGAATTTCACTTTCTATCGGTTTAACCTGATGGACAAAGCAGAATTATTCAAGTGCTTTGAAAAGCATCAATTCCATTATGTCGTAAATCTCGCTGCTCAGGCTGGTGTGAGGCATTCATTGACACACCCACAAGATTACATTGATTACAATATTACCGCGTTCCTGAATGTGCTGGAGGGGTGCAGGCATTATGGGATCAAGCATTTGCTTTTTGCATCATCTAGCTCAGTGTATGGTGCGAATACCACCTTGCCATTTTCGGAGAAGCATGCTATTGATCACCCGGTTTCATTGTATGCAGCTTCAAAAAAGGCCAATGAATTGATGGCGCACACTTATGCTGTTAATTACGGTGTGCCAGTTACAGGGTTGAGATTCTTTTCTGCCTACGGTCCCTACGGCAGGCCAGATATGGCTTTGTTTATATTCATCAAGAAAATGCTAGCAGACGAGCCTATTGACGTTTATAATCATGGCAAGATGTTACGAGATTTTACTTATGTAGATGATATCCTCGAAGGAATTTGTCGCCTAATACCGAACCCTTCTAAGCCAGACCCAGATTGGAGTTCAGAAGATTCAAATCCACATACGAGTTTTGGCCCGTTCAGAATCTTTAACATTGGCAACAATTCTCCAGTGAAGCTGATGCGCTACATTGAGATCATAGAGAAAGAAATAGGAAAAAAAGCAAAAATCAATTTCTTACCCATGCAGACAGGAGATGTGCCATCTAGCTACGCAGATGTCTCAGAGTTACAGAAAGCGATTGACTACAAGCCTAACACCCCGATAGAAGTAGGTGTGAAAAACTTTGTTAACTGGTATAGGGAGTACTTTAATGTTTAGGCGATGAAAAAAATATTAATCACAGGGGGAGCAGGTTTTATTGGCTCGCACGTTGTTAGAAGGTTTGTTACTGAGTATCCAGAATATCAGATTGTTAACTTGGACAAACTGACTTACGCTGGGAATCTTAAAAATTTGAAGGATGTTGAACCATCATCTAATTATACTTTTATAAAAGGAGATATATGTGATGCAAAATTAGTTACAGATCTTTTTACTAAATATCAATTTGATGGTGTTATTCACCTAGCTGCCGAGTCTCATGTAGATCGATCAATTAGTGACCCCATGTCATTTGTTACAACAAACGTGATAGGTACTGTGACACTGTTGAATGTCGCTAAAACATTTTGGGAAGGCAAGGAAGAGTGTAGGTTTTATCATGTCTCAACTGATGAGGTATATGGGTCTCTAGGAGATATTGGGTTTTTTCTTGAAGACACTTCTTATGATCCTCAATCACCATATTCTGCGTCTAAGGCCTCTTCTGATCATTTTGTTAGGGCTTATAACAACACCTACGGACTCCCAGTCGTCATTTCCAATTGTTCCAATAATTACGGGACGCACCATTTTCCGGAAAAATTGATTCCTCTCACCATCAACAACATTAAAAACAACAATCCTATTCCTGTTTATGGAAAGGGGGAGAATATCCGAGATTGGCTTTTTGTGGAAGATCACGCCAGAGCCATTGACCTTATTTTTCATTCGGGGGAGAATGGGGAGACATACAACATTGGAGGTTTTAATGAGTGGACTAACATTGCTCTAGTAAAAAAGATGTGTGAAGTCATGGATCGTAAACTGGGAAGAAATATTGGGGAGTCAGAAAAGCTAATAACATTTGTGACGGATCGAGCTGGTCATGATATGAGGTATGCTATTGATGCGACAAAACTTCAAAAAGAACTAGGTTGGGAGCCTTCATTACAGTTTGAAGAAGGAATCGAAAAAACCATAGATTGGTACTTGGCTAATGAGGATTGGTTAGAAGATGTTACCTCGGGGGATTACCAAAATTATTATCAAAAACATTACCATTCATGAAAGGAATAATTTTAGCAGGAGGTTCCGGCACAAGACTTCACCCATTGACTTTGGCGGTTAGTAAGCAGATACTTCCTGTTTACGATAAACCGATGATTTATTATCCTTTGTCAGTTTTGATGCTTGCTGGCATTAGAGAGGTGCTGATTATTTCTACGCCTAGAGATTTGCCGGTTTTCGAAAATTTATTGGGCGATGGAAAAAATCTAGGTTGTGAATTCTCCTACGCCGTTCAGGAAAAACCGGAAGGATTAGCTCAAGCATTTATTATAGGAGAAGCGTTTATTGGGAATGAGCCCGTGGCTCTAATTTTAGGAGATAATATTTTTTATGCTTCTGGCTTATCCAAAAAGCTTCAATCGTGCATTAATCCAAAAGGAGGAATTGTGTTTGCGTATCGTGTCAATGATCCAGAACGCTATGGAGTGGTGGAGTTTGATTCTAATGGAAAAGCACTCTCTATTGAAGAGAAACCAAATAACCCAAAATCTAATTATGCTGTTCCAGGGCTTTATTTTTATGACAATGATGTGATAGAAATAGCTAAGTCCATTAAGCCGAGCCCACGAGGAGAGTTAGAAATTACAGAAGTTAACAACACTTATTTGAGGAGAGGGAGCCTTTCCGTCGAAAAATTAGATAGAGGAACTGCTTGGCTAGATACTGGGACATTTGAATCATTAATTCAAGCAGGTCAGTTTGTTCATGCAATAGAGGAACGCCAAGGGATGAAAATTGGATGCATAGAGGAAATCGCTTATAAAATGGGATTTATTGATTCTGATCAATTAAAAGCATTGGCAACACCGCTTCTAAAAAGCGGCTATGGATCTTACCTTAATCAAGTATTAAAGTGGAAGTAATCTCAACCCCTCTCGAAGGATGCTTTGTTATAAAAACCAAACTTTTTGGTGATAATCGGGGGTTCTTCATGGAGTCTTTTAACAAGGAGAAATTTGAAAAAGTCGGAATACCTTTTGACGTTAAACAGATTAATTTTGCCAAATCTGATAAAAATGTCCTGAGAGGATTGCATTATCAGGCGAAACCATTTGGTCAATCCAAATTAGTAGGAGTTATTAATGGTTCGGTCGTTGACATTGTCGTTGATCTACGCAAAACTTCATCAACATTCGGCCAGAGTTTTAAATTAATAATTGATAGTCAAGATACATTTCTACTCATTCCAAAAGGTTTTGCTCATGGCTATTATACCTTAGCAGATGAAACGGTTTTTTATTATGCTGTCGATAATTTTTACTCACCGGAGCATGAGAAGGGGATCAATTATTTGGACAAAGAATTAGGACTTGACTGGGGATATAATCAGGAACCTGTCGTATCCGAAAAGGATCAAAATCAACCATTTTTAAAAAATATCGACTTACATTTTTAGCTCATGTCAAAGAAGAAAGTACTAATCACCGGGGGAGCCGGGTTCCTAGGTTCCCATTTATGTGATCGCTTCAAAGCTGAAGGCTACTCCGTAGTGGCGATGGATAATCTCTTGACTGGGGATATTGAGAATGTTTCTCACTTAATTGGAAATCCGGATTTTGAGTTCATTAATCATGATGTATCAAAATACATTGAGTTATCAGGAGCGCTTGAGTACATCCTTCACTTTGCTTCTCCAGCAAGCCCTATTGATTATTTGAAGATGCCAATTCAGACGATGAAAGTAGGTTCACTGGGAACGCTTAATTGTCTAGGTCTGGCAAAAGCTAAAGGAGCAAGAATGCTCATAGCATCTACATCTGAGGTATATGGTGACCCATTGGTTCATCCACAGACGGAAGATTATTGGGGGAATGTAAATCCTGTAGGCCCAAGAGGAGTGTATGATGAAGCCAAGAGATTTCAAGAAGCCATCACCATGGCCTATCATACTTTCCATGGTTTGGATACAAGGATTGTACGAATTTTTAACACATTTGGCCCTAGAATGCGACTGGATGATGGGCGTGTTTTACCAGCATTCATTTCTCAAGCTTTACGAGGCGAGCCTTTAACGGCTTTTGGCGATGGTTCTCAAACCCGATCATTCACCTATGTAGATGATTTAGTAGAGGGTATTTATCGTTTGTTAATGAGTGATTATCCTCATCCAGTTAATATTGGAAACCCTGAGGAAATCACCATCAATGAGTTTGGGGAGGAGATTTTAAGGTTAACTGGGAGTAAGTCAAAAATTACTTACCAAGACTTACCTATGGATGATCCTAAGCAACGCAAACCAGACATTACTTTAGCTAAAAAAATTCTCAATTGGGAGCCTAAGTATACTAGATCAGAAGGCCTAGAACCAACCTTAGATTATTTTAAGAAAAAAATTCTTGGTTCATAATAGCAATGGATTATAAAGTTGGAGTTATCGGGCTTGGTTATGTAGGACTTCCTCTGGCAGTGGAGTCAGGAAAAAAGTATCCTACTATTGGTTTTGATATTAATATCCAGCGGATTAATGAGCTCAAGAAGGGTTTTGATCGCACATTGGAGGTCGATTCCGAGGAACTTTCTCTAGCCAAGAGAATTGAATTTTCTTCTACAGAAGGGCGCTTATCAGCATGTAATTTTTATATAATCACGGTTCCTACACCAGTTGATCAGAACAAAAAGCCAGATTTATCAGCAATTATTTCGGCTTCTAAGATGGTGGGAACGATTTTGAGCGAAGGGGACATTGTAGTTTATGAATCTACGGTGTACCCCGGATGCACAGAGGAAGTTTGTGTACCAATTCTGGAAGAACAAAGTGGATTAACCTTTAATAGTGATTTTTTCTGTGGGTATTCACCCGAAAGGATCAACCCAGGGGATAAAATCCACAGGCTCACCTCTATTCTCAAAGTGACTAGTGGAAGTACCCCAGAGATTGCCGAGATTGTTGATGGATTTTACAAAACATTGATCGAAGCGGGAACTTTCAAAGCCACCAGCATCAAGGTGGCTGAGGCGGCCAAGGTAATAGAGAACAGTCAACGGGATATCAACATTGCGTTTGTTAATGAGCTGGCATTAATCTTTGAAAGAATAGGTATAGATACCCAAGAAGTACTAGAAGCCGCAGGGACCAAATGGAATTTTCTGAAATTCAAACCGGGTTTAGTGGGCGGACATTGTATTGGTGTAGATCCATTTTACTTAACTCATAAGGCGGAGGAATTAGGCTATCACTCGCAAGTAATACTTGCAGGAAGGCGAATTAATGATCAGATGGGTGCCTACGTGGCTCAAAAAACGATCAAACTCTTATCGCAAAAGAAGCAATTGAATACTGAAACTAAGGTATTAATCATGGGCATTACCTTCAAAGAAAACTGCCCCGATATCCGCAATAGTAGAGTGATAGATATTTACGCTGAGCTAAAAGACTATGGCTTGGAGGTCGATGTGTTTGATTCGAATGCAGATGCTTTGGCTGTAAGTGAAGAATATAACATTGAGCTGGTCAGCGACATAGCAATCGAACAATATCAAGCGATCATCCTGGCCGTTGGACACAATGACTTCTTAGAATTGCCCTGGGAAAAATGGAAAGAAAATATTTCAGTGATTTTCGATGTTAAAGGAATTCTTCCTAGAGAATTGGTAAATTCGCGACTGTAATATGAAAATCAAAAGTCAATTCCGGCATATTGTTAAGGCAATTACTTGGAGAATCATTGCTTCTAGTACAACGTTTTCATTGGCGTTGTTTTTTTTTGGCACGGCTGAAATAGTAAAGGCGTCATGGTTAGCTTTATTTGAAACAGGGATAAAAATATTGATTTATTATGTTCATGAGAGAGTTTGGTTCAAGATTAATCTCAATGTTGACCATAAATTAAGGCATATTTTTAAGGCTATCACTTGGAGAGTTATAGCATCAGGGACAACATTTGTTTTAGCTTTGCTACTTTTTGAAGGACACTCAGACGCAATGGAAAAAGCAACATTTATTGCCTTGATAGAATCAGTATTAAAAATGGTTTTCTATTATGGCCATGAAGAGGCTTGGTACAGGATCAATTTAGGGTTGGATAAACGTAATAAGGAATAGTTAGACGATGGCTGAAAATATTGTACCGCATAAGCATGCAATTACTCGTGATGAACGAGAGAAGAACTTAGGATACAGGCCTTTACTTATTTGGTTTGTTGGTTTATCGGGTTCAGGAAAATCAACTATTGCAAGTGCATTAGAAGAAAGGCTTTTTGCTGATGGAATAAAAACTTACATATTAGATGGCGACAACATAAGAAATGGTTTGAATCAAGACTTAGACTTTTCTGATGTTAGTAGAAAAGAAAACCTTAGAAGAATATCAGAGGTAGCAAAATTGTTTGTCGACTCAGCCACAGTAGTATTGACGGCTTTTATTACTCCTTTTTCTGTAGAAAGGGAAAAAATCAAAAGTATGATCGGTGAAGATTATTTTGAAGTATTTGTGAGCTGCCCTCTTGAGGAATGTGAAAGACGTGATGTAAAGGGTCTTTACGCAAAAGCAAGAAGGGGAGAGATTAAGAACTTTACAGGGATTGATTCTCCATTTGAAGAGCCAACCAATTCTGATATTGTAATTGAATCAGATAAAGTGGCATTAGAAGAAGGTGTAGAACAGATTTATAAATTAGTAAAAGATAAAATTCAATTAAATGAGTAATTACAATCTTACACATATCAAAGAGCTTGAAGCAGAGGCTATTTATATCTTAAGAGAGGTTTTTGCACAATTCGAAAACCCAGCCATTCTTTTTTCAGGAGGCAAGGATTCTATATGTGTTGCTCACTTGGCTAGGAAAGCATTTTACCCTGCAAAAATTCCATTTCCCTTTGTGCATGTTGATACAGGTCATAATTTTCCTGAGACCATGGAGTTCAGAAACAATTATGTTGAAGAATTAGGAGTAAAGCTGATTGTGGGTTCTGTGCAGAAGTCAATAGATGATGGTTCAGCTTCAGAAGAAAAAGGAAAGAATGCAAGCAGAAACGCGATTCAAACTGTGACTCTTTTGGATACAATTGAGGCGCATGGTTTTGATGCTTGTATTGGTGGTGCGCGTAGAGATGAAGAAAAGGCACGTGCGAAAGAAAGATTCTTTTCGCATAGGGATGAATTTGGGCAGTGGGACCCCAAAAATCAACGGCCAGAACTTTGGAATATTTTCAATGGCAGATGTCATCAGGGTGAAAATTTCAGGGTGTTCCCTTTAAGTAACTGGACAGAAATGGATGTATGGCAATACATTTTGTCTGAGAATATGGCATTGCCTTCACTTTATTTCGCACATGAAAGAAAAGTTATTAGAAGAAGTAATACTTGGCTACCCGTTTCAGAGTTTATTACCATTTCAGAAGAAGAAGAGGTAGTGACTAAGAAAATTAGATTTAGAACGTTAGGAGATATTACAATCACCGGAGGAGATGAGTCTGATGCAGATACATTAGAAAAAATTGTTGATGAAGTCGCCTCTGCTAGACAAACTGAAAGGGGTAATAGAGAAGACGACAAAAGGTCAGAAACCTCTATGGAGGACAGAAAGAAACAAGGATATTTTTAAAATTGGACATTAACAATTAACTGTTGACGATTGACAGTTAGTCATAATTATTAACATTTGACAATAACAATTTGCAGTTAACAATGATGATAGACAATAACAATAACTAAGGACTTTTAATAGCGTGAGAGACTATAAGAAATATGATGTTTGGATAGCTAGTATAAACTTGAATGTAGCAATTTATGCGTTGACAGAATCATTTCCGGACAATGAAAAATTTGGTTTGATAAGTCAAATTCGCAGATGCTCCGTGTCCATTTCTTCTAATATTGCAGAAGGAGCAAGTCGTACTTCGGGGAAAGAGTTTTCGAGGTTTTTGGAAATAGCACAGGGATCTTGTTTTGAGCTTGAAACTCAAATCATCATTTCAAAGCATTTGAATTTAATAACAGCGGACCAATTTGAAGTCATCAATGACCAAGTACTTTCAATCACCAGACAGTTATCTGGATTTAAAAGAAAGTTAAAAACTAACTAATCCAATTATGTCAAGGTCAAAAGTCAAAAGTCATAGTCAACAGTTAACAGTAATAGTAAAAAATTAGAGATGAGTAAAGAAATAGAAAAGCACGATAACAAGGGGTATCTGAATATGGAGCTTCTCAGATTCACCACCGCCGGTAGTGTGGATGACGGAAAGAGCACATTGATAGGTAGGCTTTTATATGATTCAAAGTCAATATTTGAAGACCAAATGGAGCAGGTTGCTAAGTCAAGTGAAAGAAAGGGTCTTGAACACACAGATTTGGCATTATTGACCGACGGACTCAAAGATGAAAGAGAACAGGGGATTACGATTGATGTTGCCTATCGGTATTTCGCAACGCCAAAAAGGAAATTCATAATTGCGGACACTCCAGGCCATATCCAATATACCAGAAATATGGTGACTGGAGCATCCACTGCAAATTGCGCATTGCTTTTGGTTGATGCTCGAAAAGGTGTAATAGAACAGACCCAAAGACATTCAATTATAGCTTCATTACTGAAGATTCCACACTTAATAGTTTGTGTGAACAAAATGGATTTGGTCGAATATGCTGAAGATACATTTGAAAAAATCAAGGATGACTTTGAAGCTTTTGCATCAAAGCTTGAGGTAAAGGATGTTAGATTCATTCCTATTTCTGCCTTAAATGGAGATAATGTAGTCAATAGGAGTGAAAACATGGATTGGTATGGAGGTTCTACACTTTTATATACCCTTGAAAATTTACACATTGGAAGTGATCACAATCATATTGATTGTCGATTCCCTGTTCAAACGGTTATTAGACCTAAGAATGATAAATATCATGATTATAGGGGATATGCTGGACGGATAGCTTCTGGAGTGTTTAAGCCAGGAGATGAAGTCACCGTAATGCCTTCTGGATTCAGTTCGAAAATTAAGTCTATTGATACATATAATGGAACTTTAGAAGAAGCTTTTGCTCCAATGAGTGTCACTATTCAATTAGAAGATGAAATTGATATAGGTCGAGGTGATATGATAGTACGAACACATAATAAGCCCTCACCAATTCAAGATATTGAAGTAATGGTTTGTTGGTTGAATGGACAAGGGCCAAAACCCAGATCAAAATACATTCTACGTCATACAACTTCTGAAGTAAAGGCGATGGTCAAGGAGGTTAGTTATAAAC